>JAUVZS010000029.1:0-8944 GCA_030602435.1 Clostridia bacterium | reverse complement strand
ACCTCCATTGCTCGGAGCGGACAGGCCTTGACACAAAGCCCACAAGCAATACATTTATTATCGTAGAAGTGCACCTTTCTAGTTAAAGGCTCTGCTGCTAAGGCACCAGTAGGACAGATTGGGACACAGACGTCGCAATGGGTCATAGGCAATAGGATGTGGGTTTTTATCACCTATTACCTACTGCCCATGACCAAACATCACACCATACCTACTCTTGCTCAATTGGCCTTTCTGTGAGTGGTTTAAAGGCATAATCTGTCTCTGGACCAGGTAGATAAGCTACAGGTTCACTGAGGAGAAAATCGCCTTTTTTGATCATTCGCTTGAGGGTATTAGCAATCTCCACTGCTTTAGAATAACTGGAAAGGCTTCCTGTAGGAACTTCTTTACCCTGGATGGTAATTTTCCCGCTCTTAAGCTGGGCATAGTTTACTTCTCCAAGGTTCTCCTTTTTACCTTGAGGATAAGCCTCGCTGTAGTCAACAATCTGTGTCCATATTTCTTCATCTTTTACCGCTGTATATCGGCATATCTCCTCATTCAAGATGGGAATGGGAATGCCAATGCCAATAGTGAGAGTCACTCCATAGCCTTGCATCGTTGTTCCTACCAACCATTCTGGCTTCATCCCCTTCAAATCTCCCAGAACAGCCAATGCGCCTGCTGGAGCACAAGGTGTGCCGTTATCTTTACGTTTTGCCGCCGGATTATGCTGCGTCCCCTGCCAAACTACATAACCAATACCACCTCCTAAGAAGATCCTTGTACCGATACCTATAGTTTTGTAATAGGGATCGTTCAAAAGTGGAGAAAGTTGTCCAGCGCTACAATAATTAGCATTGTCTAACTTTGGCTTAAGCACTCCCATATAGGTATAGATGATCTTATTAGACAGGTTCACTGCCACATTGTAGTTCTGGTAGACGTTTCTTGGATTAAAGAGCACTGCCTCGTTCAGGCCCTTGATATTTATCCAGGTTTCTAACTTCTTTCTTGGATAACAATCTGTACCATAAGCAGTGGCTACTAACTTTAAATCCTTACCTGCTACTAAATCTTTTATCACATGGCCACCACCGTATTTGAACTCGCCAGGGAAAACTTTATTCCTTGGGTCATCATCCGGTAAGGCAGTTGCTCCAATATATACATCTACAGCAGCAAAACCAGCATATACAGGAACATCATTGAGGTATGCCCTGCCTCCCCCAAGTTTTATCTTCGGTTTGGCATGTCCAATATTAAAATATGCACCCGATGAACACATCGGACCAAAGGTAGCAGTAGTAACCACATCCACCTCCTGAGCTGCTTTCTCAACACCTTTTTCTTCAACGATATCAATAATTTCCTCAGCAGTCACCACCACTGCCTCTCCCTTTTTAATGCGTTCATTAATCTCAGTTATTGTCTTTGCCATTTCGTACCTCCAGATCGACAATCATCTTCTAGCCAAATTCCATTAAAAATCTAAGTTAATTTAGATTTCTAATGAGGTAAATCTTCCCATCCAATATCTGCCCTTTTAAGGGCTTATACATAATCCATAGCATCGCCACCACCTGTCTTTCGAAAACTTAAGAGTTCAACTTTATTTAAAACAACTCTGTAGAAAGATACCTTTCCCCTGTATCTGGTAAAACTACAACAATGAGTTTGTTCTTATTTTCTTTTCTTTCACCTACCTTGATTGCCGCCCAAGCTGCTGCACCAGAGGAAATACCCACAAATAACCCTTCTTCTTTGGCTAGCTTTCTGGCAGTTTCGGCGGCATCTTCATTACTTACCTGGATTACCTCATCCACTAAATCCATCCTTAAAACATCAGGCATAAATCCTGCACCAATGCCTTGAATTTTGTGCGACCCTGACTCTCCACCAGAAAGGACCGGTGAGTCCTTAGGTTCAACAGCAATAGCCTTAAATGCGGCCTTTCTTTTCTTAATTACCTCAGCTACCCCCGTGATTGTTCCTCCCGTACCCACCCCAGCAACTAAGATATCCACTCTGCCCTCAGTATCCCTCCAGATTTCCTCAGCCGTAGTTTTGCCATGGATTTCTGGGTTGGCTGGATTTTTGAATTGCTGAGGAATAAAATATCGGGGGTCACTTTCTGCCAATTCCTCTGCCTTCTTCACCGCACCCCTCATCCCTTCGCTGCCAGGAGTTAGAACCAATTCAGCACCAAAAGCCTTAAGTAAGCTCCTCCTCTCCAGACTCATCGTATCAGGCATGGTAAGTGCGAGCTTATATCCCTTAGCTGCACAGACAAAAGCAAGAGCAATGCCGGTATTGCCACTGGTAGGCTCAAGAATAATAGTATCCTCCTTAATAAATCCGCTTCTCTCAGCAGCCTCAATCATGCTTACCCCAATTCTATCTTTAACACTGGAAAGTGGATTAAAAGATTCTAACTTAGCTACAACAGTAGCATCTATGCCTGAGGTAATTCTATTTAATCTAACCAAAGGAGTATTTCCTATAAGCTCTGTAACATCGTCGGCTATCCTTACCATTTCGTCCTCCTCTTAATTAATCTCCTCCCGGAAGTAAAACTATCGCTTTTATCTTCATTCCCACAAACTAAAAAACTACCTCCCGTTCTATAGAATTTTAAGGAACAAGAGGCAGTTTATTTTTTAACTAAAAACAAATTGTAGACTTCTAAAACTACCTCTTTCCTATTTTCTCCATCATCTCTTCTTGGGGAACTATTAAAGATTCCATATCCATCTTAAGAAGAACCTCTTTTGCAATCTGAGCCGCCTTCCTTCCTGAAAAAAGCATCCCACCAAATGTTGGGCCCATTCTTGGAATTCCAAAAACAGTGGCTACGGCCATTCCCGTAATGATTAAACCAGGATGAACCTCGCCTGTCTTTTCTACCACCATATCCTCAGATTTCTCCACCCACATACCGCCAAAGCCTTTGATTTTCAATAAGTTCCTCTTTGCTAAAGAACTAGCTACACAAGCATCATGACCAGTAGCGTCGATAACTAATTTTGACTCGATAGCAATAGGATCTACACAGCTAATTTGCCTTGGTAAAGTCGAAACCGGAGTCCAATTGACCACCACACCGCTAACCCGATTGTTCTCCCGGAGAACGATATCATCGAATTTAGTCATATTCAAAATCTTTACTCCTTCATCACAAGCTGCAGCTATAAGCTTTGAGCAGGCATGAGGGCCATTAGCCAAATATAAGCTATCTTCCATCTTTTTGTAAGGAACTCCTACCTCATCAAATATTTTGTTTGCCGGTTCCCTTACAGTGACTCCACTCATCAGATAACCACCAATCCAGAAACCACCGCCCAGATAGTTATTAGCCTCCACAATAACTACTTTGTATCCTCCTTTTGCTAACTCTCTTCCAGCCATAAGGCCGCTGGGGCCTGCGCCAACAATGACCACATCGGTCTTAACATTTTCAAGAAGCCCTTCACAAAAATCCTTTACAATGGCGCTGGTAATCTGACTCTCTGAAATCTTAGCAAATTTTTCCATCGTTCTTTTCCTCCTTTTCTAAAGCACTAAATGTTATATATGAGAGAAGTTTCTCCCTTATTCTTTTGCATCTCAACCATATCTTTTAGAGTCACTGACTCCAGAGTCTGCGATATCTTTTCCCCTAATTTTTTCCAAATATCTCGGGTAACACAAGATCGAACTCTCTGACAAACGTTAGGAGTATGAACACACTCCGCAGGAGATAATGGCCCCTCCAGGGCCTGAACCACTTCTCTAAGAGTTATCTCAGAAGGTGTTTTAGCCAGCGTATAGCCTCCGTGTGCACCACGACTTGAGTTTACGAGCCCAGCTGCTTTAAGAGGAGGGAGGAGATGTTCTAAATATCCTTCAGACATCTCTTCTCTTTTGGCAATATCCTTTAATAAAACAGGCCCCTTACCATAGTAGAGGGCGAGTTCTAACATCAACCTTGCCCCATACCGTCCTTTAGTAGAAATTCGCATCATAAGCTATCCCTCCTTCAATTTAAGCATTTGATTTAACTCCATCATTGGGATCTCCTCATATTCTACTAATTCTATCATATTAATAGGAATTATATACAAAAAAAATATCTTGTCAAGGTTATACCTTGAGATCTGAAAAATCCCTTTTGAGGCAAAATTACCCTAACGTCATTGCGAGAGACAAAGTGGCCGATCGAAGCGAGAAAGAGTCGTGAAGGGCGGGTTCAATTTTTCATTTGCAACCTTTCACATAAACACTAGCTACATACTCTTCAAGAGATTCATTCTCTCCTAAACTATCTAAAATAGCTTTACCTATCGGGTCTTTTGTGTCAGGGTCAACACAGCTTGATGTGTTTCTGATGGTAATTTTTACATCCTTTAATCCTGACGCTTCCACAATTTTTTTATATTCGTCAATAAGTATTGCCCCTCCAACACAGCCTACATAAGCCTCGATATTCTCCCGAATTTTCTCAGGAAGCTCTTTGATAAGGGCAATATCAGAAATCGCTATTCTCCCGCCTGGCTTTAAGACCCTGTACATCTCTTGCAATACTCTTGGTTTATCGGCTGATAAGTTGATAACACAATTACTTATGACAACATCAACCGAATTATCTGCCAGGGGTAAATTTTCAATTTCACCGAGTCTAAACTCAACATTCTCAATCCCATTCTTTTTTGCATTGTCCCTTGCTTTCTCAGCCATTTCAGGAGTCATATCAACTCCAATAACTCTCCCCTTTTTACCAACCCTGGCCGCAGCTAAAAAACAATCAAATCCAGCCCCTGAACCAAGGTCAAGGACAACCTCTCCTTCTTTAAGACTGGCTAAGGCTGTTGGATTT
Organism: Clostridia bacterium; assembly: GCA_030602435.1. Classification (GTDB taxonomy): domain Bacteria; phylum Aerophobota; class Aerophobia; order Aerophobales; family AE-B3A; genus JAUWRC01. The sequence continues at coordinate 4,107 of JAUVZS010000029.1, read as the reverse complement.
CCGCAACTAAGAGCTAAGTTAGCCTCCTGAGGGATGTTTTTTAATTCTTCCTCTGTATACCCAATTGATCTGGCAAATTGTTTTACATCTATTCCACAAGGGCTACAACTGCATCCACAACTTCCTGACCCTTGAGCAATTTTACCATAAGCTTCTCTTACAATTTCCCTGACTTTCTTTTTATCCATATTTCTCTCCTTCATTTTGTTGTATTTTGGTTTCCTACTCCGAGCAGGATAAAGGTAGCTATTTTCTTATTCCTCTATATTCCCCAGTTCTATCGATACCCTGAGAACAGAATGGATGTTGTTCAATAGCTTTTAAAAGAATGTCCAAAGATTCGATTATCTCCTCTTGCTTTTTGTTAGGTATCCTCTCAAAAATTGCCCTAAGATAATCTTCAGTACACCCCTTGAGTTTCGAGGCAAGATTTTTCCCTTTGGCTGTTAGTTGGACACAAACCGACCTTCTGTCTTTGGGATTATTTTCTCTTTTTGCAAGACCATCCCGAACCATCACATCAAGAATTCTAGTCATAGTGCTCACAGCTACTCCCATTTCCTGACTCAGTTCTTTCATAGACAACTTATCCTTTCGAGCAAGAGTTTCAATAGTGTAACACTGAGAAATAGTAACTCCTAAGCAGACTTTTTCATCCCGCTCTAGTAAATTGAGTTTACGAATCAATTGCGATATCAAAAGAGAGAAATCGTTAAAGAATTTTTCTTCAGCACTCATAGTAATGGCACTCTCCTTCTGTACATAAGTTTGTATTATACAAATATTATATTATACAAATAATATTGTGTCAAGACAGGAAAAAGGGAGAGGGGACAGGCTACTTTTTTCTTTTTTCAGGTGAGATTTTTTGCCAATCGCAGACTAGTAGTTGTGTGTTGAGAATAGTGTTAGAATAGTTGACAAAAATTATTATATATATAAGATAGAGGACGTCGAGGAGATTGAAAAAATGAGACTATCTACTAAGGGAAGGTATGGAGTAAGAGGTATGCTTGATTTAGCCATCCATGAGGCTCAAGGTCCTGTCTCTATTAAAAATATCTCCCAGAGAGAGGCAATTTCTCTCAACTACCTGGAACAAATATTTAATCAACTGCGCAAGGCAGGCTTGGTAAAAAGCAGAAGAGGACCAGGAGGAGGATTTTTACTTGCCAGAAAATCAAAAGAGATTAGAATAATCGATATCATTAAAGCTCTAAAAGTGCCTATCGCTCCAGTATATTGCCTCGATGAGGAAGAGAAAAAACTCCATTGTGACCGGTTAGATAACTGCATACCCCGGCTCCTCTGGAAGAAGTTGGAAGATAAAACAAAAGAGGTTCTGGAAGGAACCAACCTGGAAGATCTCCTTAAGAAAGCAAAAAAGCAGGAGGATAAAAAATGCGTGAAAGAGTAAAACGGGTATTGAGTAAAATTCGTCCTTCTTTACAAGCACACGGTGGAGATGTGAAATTAATCGAAGTTACAGAGGATGGCGTAGTCAAAGTAAAACTAAGTGGAGCTTGTGGTGGATGCCCTATGGCAACAATGACCCTAAAGAATGGAATCGAACAAACTCTTAAGAAAGAAATCCCGGAGATAAAAAGAGTACAAGCGGTATAATTTCTCGTATATCGTGATGCGTATTGCGTACTCCAAATGTTAATATCGTTAGGTTAGTTAATAGCGAAGCGACACTATACGCTAAATGCTACCCGTTGTACGCTAAGAAAAAGGAGGGAATGATGTTAGATGACCTGGTCATCTCTGAAGCTATTATAAAGAGTTTTATGGAGGATTTTCTCCAATCTATAAAACTTGATGTGGCCATAGCTGGGGCTGGCCCAGCAGGACTCATAGCTGGATATTGTCTGGCTAAAAAAGGAAAGAAAGTAGCCATATTTGAGAGAAAACTTTCCGTTGGTGGTGGTATGTGGGGTGGGGGTATGATGTTTAATAAAATCGTCGTCCAGGAAGAGAGCAAGAGAATATTAAATGAGTTAGGAGTTAGAATAAAGGAATATAAGAAAGGCTATTATCTAGCGGATTCCATTGAGGCCGTTACTGGCCTAGCCTTTCAGGCTGTAAAAAAAGGGGTAAAAATATTTAATCTAATCAGTGTGGAAGATGTGATGGTTCGAGGGGAAAAAATTACTGGCTTGGTTTTAAATTGGTCCTCTGTGGAGATGGCTAAACTTCATGTGGATCCTTTGAGCATAGGCTGCAGAGTAGCAGTTGATGCCACCGGCCATGATAGTGAATTGGCAAGAATTGTTGAAAAGAAAATAGGTCCTCGATTGAAAACTGAAAGTGGAGGTATTATGGGTGAAAAACCTATGTGGGCTGAAGTTGGAGAAAAAACAATCGTGGATAATACAAAAGAAGTCTATCCTGGCCTTTATGTTGCCGGAATGGCAGCAAATGCAGTTTTTGGTGGACCAAGGATGGGCCCAATCTTCGGCGGCATGCTTTTATCCGGGGAAAAAGTCGCCAAAATGATTTCAGAGAAAATAGAGTCACGAACTCCTGAATAGTGAATGGTGAGTGGTGCCCTCTCCCCTGTGGGGAGAGGGATAGGGTGAGGGGAAAAGGAAGGAGGGGATAATATGATTGTCGAGAGTCTACCTGCGGCTGAGATTATCCCTAGCCGCATAACCTTAGACTATCTTAAAAGATACGAAAGGGTCTCCCATTTTTATCCCCATCACTTCACGGAAAGAAAATTTAGAAAGATTGGAATAGATAGAGGCCAAGTTGTAAAAGCCTTAAGAGAATACAATCGTAGAATTGAAGCTCCTCAGAAAGTTATGGAGAACATTGAAATGCTGCTCGATGAAAACACTTATGCTGTAATTACGGGGCAACAGCCAGGAATCTTTACCGGCTCCCTTTACACCATTTACAAGGCCATTTCTGCTATTATAGTAGCCAATAATCACTCGGACAAAAAACATTCACTGGTACCTATTTTCTGGAATGCTTCTGAGGACCATGATCTCTCAGAAGTGGACCACATTTATTTAATGAAAGAAAACAGGCCTTTGAGGATTGACTATCCCGTATCTACTGGTAGAAGTGCTTCTGAAGTTGAATTAAATACTCAAAAAATAGAGAGAATGATATTCCAGATAAACGAAGTCACTCCGGATACTGAATTTAAAAATTCCCTTTTAAAAAAGCTGCAAAACCTTGCTCAAAGATCGAAGAGTTTGGGAGAAATCTTTTCCCGTGTAATGCTATTTTTGCTGGGAGAATATGGCTTAATCCTCATAGAGCCTAAATACTTGAAAAAAATGATGAGGCCCTTATTTAAAAGAATGATAGAGAATCCCACCAGATGCAGCAAGATTCTTAATAAGGCTGGGGATGAACTCAAAAAGTCAGGATATCATCCTCTCATCCACAAGAACTCAAACTTGTGTAATTTCTTTCTAGAAAGAAAAAATGTAACCTACGATAAAAACTTCCATGTTGCCAATAATATTTACTCTTTCCATGAGATGCTCGACCTTTTAGAGAGAAATCCTTCTGCTTTCAGTGCTAATGTCGTCACCAGGCCCATCATCCAGGATTGGATCCTTCCCACTTATGCCTATATTGCTGGGCCATCTGAAATAGCTTATTTTGCGCAACTGGGAAGGATCTATGAAGAATTTGAGATAGAGATGCCTTTGATCTGGCCTCGGTTTGGCGCTACCATAGTTGAAAATAAGATCCTGAAAATCCTTAATAAATATCATCTCAAAATTCTGGATCTCAAGGTTCCAGAACTCTTAACCAAAGAATTAGCCCGAAAAAAGATAGATTCTTTGTTCGGGTCTGCAAAAAGCAAGCTTTTGGAGATATTCTTGCCTATCGAAGAGGCTGCTGTAAAAATTGACAGAGGTTTAAGAGATTCATCTCGAAGCTCATTGAGGAAGGCACTAAGGGCCGTAGATACCCTTGAGGATAAAGCCGCCGCAAGATTAAAAAAGCAGAATACCGTTACGCAAACTCAGATTGATAAAGCTGCTCGTAATATTTTTCCTCTCAAGGATTTACAGGAAAGAAAACTCAATGTCTTGGAATACCTCATAAAATTTGGCCAAGATTTTCTAAGAGTTGTAC
>JAUVZS010000258.1:0-2834 GCA_030602435.1 Clostridia bacterium | reverse complement strand
CTTTTTGGAACTATCTAATTGGTGATCCATTTTAGCCCTTCTATTCTCCATTGAAATAGCCTTTCGTGACCTGAAGCAACACTTTGGCTTTGGTGATTACCAGAGGAGGAGCACACAAGGTTTTTATCGATTTGTGCATCTTTGTTGTGTATCCTTTTGTCTTTGGAGACTGATGATGATCCAAGAGAATATATCAAGATGGTTTAGGGAAATCTCAACGAAGGTCGTTAATGAATCCACTCTCAGTTTTGCTCGTGCAAGAAGAACTCTGGGGTGCTTTGTCTTATCCAAAATTCTTTTTCGCAAGTTCACTCCAGAGACAGACTTTGAGAAATTCGAGGAGGGTGAGCATCTATCCCGAGTTGCCGCATAGTCGGCAAATGAGAAAGAACAATCCTATTAATTTGGGCCAAATTTCTGCAAAACTATAGTATTAAATATAAATAGGAGAATAAGGTGTTAAAGCGTGAGTCACTACCAGCCATCAGGCCAAGTGCGCATAGCGCTAATGTTCTAGAGTACACCGATGGGAGGTTGTTAGTAACATGGTTTGCAGGAACTGTCGAAGGAGCTGAAGACCAGATCGGGGTGGGGTGTACCTATGATCCAGATATTGCTCAGTGGAGTGATCCTGTAGTGATGATACGCTGCTTTGAATACGCAGCTGAGCGGTGGGTGACAGAGCAGATCTGCCCGATCGAGACCGAAACTAGCAAGACTATAGTGTATACATGGGCCAGCCCATTCAGTAGCTTCCAGCTAAAAGAACAGGACAACATGCGTTACTGGATACGTTCAATCCCGGAAAATCGACCGTTTCGTTTCCGCTGGAATGGACAAAAGGCTTATGATATTGAATGTCTCTCCAATTGTGCTGGTTTACCTGGGAAGGGAGTTGTCTTTCAAGGCCAACCTCTTCTGCGAGATCCAGAAGCTGGTCCCGCTGGTGGATGGATAATCCCCTACCACACAGAAAGAGGCGAGTTAATGTTCCACAGCCGTTTTTTATTCGTAGGCAGTGATGGTCTTACGTTTGAAGAGAACACAGTGGATTTATACCAACTACCAGGTTGTCTGGAACCAGCACTAGCCCGGGTAGATAAACAAAACTGGCTCTGCTATATGCGTTACGGGAAACGGGGTGAGGGTTACATATGGCGCTCAGAGTCTAAAGACGGAAATAGGAGTTTCACTGAACCTTCCCTTACCAATCTACGTAATCCTCATAGTGCTGTTGATATTGCTTTTGATGGTGAGAATGAGTATCTTCTCCTTGCCTATAACGATAGCCATAGTTTGCGCACTCCATTGACGGTGGGCATCTCTTCTGATAAAGGCCGAACATTCCGTACCCAAGATGTGGAAACGGCAGTGGGAGAGTATAGTTATCCGAAGCTGCATCAATCTCGTGACGGGCAGTGGCACCTTTTTTACACCTATCAGCGGAAACATATAGAACATATCCAGTTTAGTACCGAATGGCTTCTTAAAGGGAGGGAAGATATCGGATTAGAGTAAATAGAACTTATTCCAAATTTGAATCATCTGAGGTAGCTTCCTGATAAAAATGCTGCCTCTGTAAATAATATTGACATCTTTGATTTTGATGCTCTGCTCTTATCTGTCGTCTTCTCCCTAAATATAAGACATTTTGGACAGAAGACGATAAAGCCTTTTTAAGATGCCCTGTCCACAAGGGGTGGGGCTTTCTGGCAAACCTTATAAATAATAAATACGGTGAGAGGATAGTATAGCGGTATTGAACCATTTACAGAGACTTTTTATGATCACAAACAAAGCTTGCTTACCTGTTTTTGGTCTGCCTAAGCTCATGCCAAAAGTAAGATTTGGTTTTTTTTGTTTTTTATAGATCTTAATCCACATTTGTCGCTTTCTGTATAAGAGTAAAGACATTGGCTAGCTTCCTCTAAATTAAAATCCTATTTTATCTCTATTCTAGACTATAGATTGACGACGCTATGTCGTCCTTTTTTATTTGAAGCGACAACATCTCTCTTTTTAGAACCATCTAATCGAATAAATCATTTTATTCACTTAAAATCCAATTTAAGTTGATAATTATGCTTATTCTGGATAGCTTTTGATAGGTATTTTTTATCTTAGTATATTTAAGATAACTACAGTAATACCTAAAAAGAAACTAAAAATGAGTGAAAAAATAAAGCAAAATTTATCCCTTCGGATTTACTTGGATGTGGCCGATAATAATATGTATCTTTCTTTTTATTGGAAATAGCGTGTAGTAAAGACAAAAATGCAAAACCGAAAACTTAAAGAGTTCAAAAACAAATCACGAGAGAAGAGCGAGAGAGGAAGTCTGTTGCACAGAATGTTTGATTCTATACGCTAAACGCTATTCGCTCCCTTAAGATGCCATTTCCTTTATTTTCATCAGGTTAATCAGGTGGGCTCTTTCCCGTTCTTCCAGCTTCATAGTGATATATCTTACTGTCTCTTCCACACGGGGTATAAAAATATATTCCAGAGCATTTACCCTTCTTCTTGTTCGCTCGATTTCTTTAGCTAGTCGCTTTAGCTCATCCTCTTTCTGGGCCAGGTTGAGCAAAGATGGTAGGATGTTCAGGAACGCTTTAAGGGTAAAATCAAGTTTCCAATTAGTTCCATAAAAACCATAACATAAAGGGTTGCCCTCTATTTGCAGCTTAAATCGAGGAGCCCGGAATCTCGTATATCCAGATACTTCTAAACCCACCTTCATTTCAGTCCACATAAGAGCCTCTTCTATTTCTCTTTCTGAGTTAAGCATTTTGGCTACCTGAAAGTCAGCATAGACTCTATTCAGCTCTTGCAAC
>JAUVZS010000041.1:0-8152 GCA_030602435.1 Clostridia bacterium | reverse complement strand
GCGCTCTTATGTCTTGCTGCATGGCACTGAATATTCACCGCTACGGGAAGAGAAGCAATATGACAGGGATGGGTTTCTATGTGAACAGCCAGAGCAGTTACTCTTCCTCCCAATCCCATAGGTCCGATCCCCAAATCGTTTATCTTCTCCTTAAGCTGCTTCTCCAGAGAGGCAAAACGAGGATCCGCATTAAGCCCACCTAATTCCCTGAGGAGGGATATTTTAGCAAGCTGGGCACATTTCTCAAAAGTTCCACCAATGCCTACTCCCACAACAAGAGGGGGACAGGGATTTCCTCCGCATCTCTTTACCCAGTCCACCACAAAATCCTTTACTCCCTCAACCCCATCAGCAGGCTTCATCATCCTGACAACGCTCATATTCTCCGACCCACCACCCTTAGGAGCAATGGTTATCTTTAATTTATCACCAGGAACTATCCGGGTATGAATAATGGCAGGAGTATTATCCTGAGTGTTTTTTCGATCCATAAGGGGATCATTGACCATAGATTTACGCAGATACCCTTCCCTGTATCCCCGACGCACTCCTTCATTTATAGCTTCAGTAAAATCTCCCCCCACTACTTGAACCTCCTGCCCCAACTCCACGAAAAAAACGGCTGCACCAGTATCCTGACACATGGGGACGCGGTGTTTGCGGGCAATCTCAGCATTTTCCAGAATTTGCTCTATGATGGCCTTTCCCGTGGATGATTCCTCTATCTGGAGGGAGCCTTCAAGGGCTCTTAGAACGTCGTCCCCTAAATAGAAATTGGCCTCCTGACAAATATTTCGAACTGCCTCTATAATGCTGTCTACATGAATCTGTTTCATTTATGGCTCCTTATCCTATAGCTCCAGGACTCTTTCTTGAGACTTTACTTTGGAGGAGGCTGGATAAACCCCTTATCAAAAGATCAGTCTCTTTTTTTCATTTTCAGAAAATGCAGTATATTATCTTTAGCGTTCCGGCTGTGCTGTCTAAGAAAATCCTCTGCTTCTTCAGCATTCCCTTTCAGCATGGCCTCGATTATTCTCTCGTGCTCGTTAAGGGATTTTTTTGCCCGGCCGGGTACGGAGAAAGACTCCAGTCTTCCTAGTCTTATCTGATTGTTTAGATTACTCATGAGACGAATTAATCTTTTGTTTTTTGAAAGTTTAACTAAGAGATCGTGGAAGGTTGTATCTACTTTGATGAAGGGATCAAAGTCCCCCTTCTCTAAAGGAACTTTGCACTCTTTATGAATACGGGCCAGCTCAAGAAGTTTATCCTTCCTAAATCGAGGCAGAGCTAATCTCATGGCGAGACACTCCAGAGCTTCTCTGATCTGGTAGATTTCCTCCACATCTTTGGAGGAGATATTGGCCACGAAGGTGCCATAGCGGGGAATGATCTCCACCAATCCCTCCCGCTCCAACTTGTTTATGGCTTCTCTCACCGGGGTTCTACTCACCCCCAGTTGATCTGCTAAATCCTCCTCCCTGAGCTTGGTGCCTGGTTCCAGCTCATGGCTGAGCAGCCTCTGTTTGATCATCTCATAGACAACTTCACTCAGACTAGGACGGTTATTTAGTCTGAGTGGTTTTGGTAGTTCAAACTGCATGTTCCTCTGATCCTTTTCTAGTGGAGTGCCCAAGATATTCAAGGGCAGGTATTCCCCTTGAATATCTTGAGTTTTGGAAATCTTGCGCTCTTATAAAGAACTTACATTTTAAGTAACGAATTTTTCCCTATTTTCAATCATCGGAATTTTATTTAAATTCCGATGCTTCGAGATAACAATGATTGTATACATTATACATCACTTTTTCTATCCGTCAAGTCCCTCATTCTTTTGACCACAATCTTCATTCTATTAGGGTTACCTGATATAAAATTTATGTGCAAAAAAGAGCTACTAAAGATTCTGCTTTGATTTATATTTTGGAAAGACTAATTGCTAAGGATAAAGAGTTAACTTCAGATAGTCTTCTTACCGAATTAAAGGATATCGTTATTCAAAGAGATGAAATTATAAAGGATAGATTTCATAAGCTGATTGAGGAAAGTAAAGCTTTAGATATAGAAGCAGCTCTTAAAATGGAAGATTTCTTTAAAGAGGTTTCAGATATTTTGGCTAAAGAGCTAAATTTAGCTCCTCAAGAATTACTCAAGAAATTTTTAGAAAGAGGATCAAGCACAGTAATAAGAAAGGGATTGGCTATTTTGCTTTTGCCTCTTCCAACCTTTGTTTCTGTGCCTCTAGAACCTTAAACAGAATATCAGGGGTATCTGGTACTTTTTTCTTATAAATCTCTGTAATCCTTTCAATCTTGGTTATACTTTGGGGAATCCTTAAGGTAAACTGTTTTAGATAATCATCTTTAGCATAATCTTTATTTAGTACCTCTTTAAACAACCTTTTAAGATCTTCATACTTTGGAAAAAATCCAATAGGAGTTTTAATAGCTTCTATTTCATTATGAACCCTTAATTCCATCCATTTAAGCCATACGCGTTTATCATGCATTCCAGTCAGATAATTGCCATTTTCATCTTTTAGAAAATAGTTTACTCCAAAGATGATAGGAGGTCTCTCTAAATCTTTTACAAATTCTAAATGGTTCTGAACATATTTCTCTATAGGTATAGATAAAAAATCCAAATTTGCCATTAGATTAAATTTTCTTACCCCCTTTTTTCCTAAAGTAGCAGCAGTGGTTTCTGATTCTAAAGAGCTGGCAATCGTTATTACCCCATGCCTCCAATCAAAACTCTCAAATACAGGTGGCCAGGTATCTGAATCTCGACCTCCATAGATTATTCCTTTAATTTCAACCCCTTTTGGGTCTTCCAATTCAGGATCACAGTTTTTTAAACTTTTTAATCTAATAGTGTATCTTGCATTGGGATGGGCGAAAGGAACGAGATTTCTCTTTTCATCAAGTTTTCCCTTAAACCATCTTCCTGAAAAATTTATTCCTTCGTCGGGAGGGATTCTCCCATCACCCTGCCAGTAAGGAACTCCGTCTTTAATTAAAACATTAGAAAAAATAACCTCACCTGGATTACTTAACGTTTCCCAAATCAAAGGGTCATCTTTTGAATTTACATCTTTAATTATTCCAAATATTCCTCTTTCTACATTTACAGCATAGGCTTTTTTATCTTTCCTCCTTAAATAAGCAATATCATCTCCCAAGATACTTTCACCTCTCACCATACAGGTGGAAGTCTTACCACAGAAACTGGGGAAGGCTCCGGTAAAATGAGTCTTTCTTCTATCAGGGCCATCCACTCTCATAACAAGCATATGCTCAGCAAGCCAGCCTTCCTTGTCTGCTTTTCTTATTGCTAATCTTAAAGAGAGTTTCTTTAAACCCACGGTATTGCCGGCATATTGAGTATTGAGGCTATAAACTATAGAATCGAGGAAATCTATATAAACCCTTCTTTTATCTATATTTTTACTGACATTTTCTTCTAACCCCCCTGCGGAATGCACATACTTAAAAAACTCTATATTAGGTCCTCCTCGTTTAAACACTTCATAGGCGGGTCTATAGAGGATATCTTCTGAATGGGCTACATAGGTAGAATCGGTAATTTGCACAGCATAGATAGAAAAATCAGAGTTTATGGGTCCCAAACAAAGAAACAAAACAAGCATCTCTTTTCCTTGCATAATATTTTTTAATAAATCTTGAATCTCTTTTAATCCTTCTGCTCTGGTTATGGAATTAATGCCACGACCTAAATCCAACTCCTTGGTTACGAGAAACTTTGTATTCTCTTTATCCCTTGCTTGGTCAAAGTAGCCATCGAAATGGACTGTGTGGCCATGTATTAGAAGTGAACTTTCCTCTCCCCATTCTTTGGCTTTCTCTCTTATATATCGAGCATCCTGCAAAGAATCAGTGCGCACAAAAACTGAACAAGGATTAGAAAGTGCCACATATTTTGCAATAAAGTTATGAAGTTTCGGATTATTTAATTGCATCAGTTTTTTATAGTTTTCCTCGCCACACTTAGTTTTAAGCAATTCAGCATATCTTTCTTCCATTAGAGTATCCTCCTTTTTTTTGTGAAACAAGATATTCAAGGGGAAGTATTCCCCTTGAGATCCCCTTTCTCGCATCCATAATATCCCTTGAATATCTTGGGTTTTGGAAATCTTGCGCTCTTATAAAGAACTTACATTTTAAGTAAGGAATTTTTCCTTGTCTTCAATCATAGGAATTTTGTTAAAATTCCTATGCTTCCAGCTAACAACCTGTCTACCCTCTCAACTCCCTCCAGCCTTATTTTTAGCCTTCCCTTCCAAAGATCCAACTTCACTACTAATCGTTAACAAATTTTTTTGTCAAGTCAAGTGTTCTTTTGGCTATGATGATACTGCACACTTTTTCAATGGAAAAACATAAAGGGATAGTCCTATTTGACATGGGAAATTAATCAGACCCTGGGAAAAGGAGAATATCTTCTGAAGATGAAAATCCTGATTGGAATTGGTGGATATTTGGGTGGGAAAGTTTGTTTTTTTATACCTTGTGCCTCTCTAGATCCTCCATTAACTTATTGGCAAGTTTTGTGGCAGAAGGAGCATCAGGAGCATAGCCGTCGGCCTTTATCTCCTCAGCATACCCTTGAGTTAGCGGTGCTCCTCCAACCATCACCCTCAAGCATCATTGCCACCAAATTCATACCTATGTCATGAACGTCTCCCTTAACTGCACCTATAACTATCTTTCCTTTGAGTTCAACACCGGATTCTGTAAGAAAAGGGATTAGTATCTACATCTTGCCATAATCTGCTCAATTTTCTTCTCAGCCTCTTCAGGTAATGGCTCAGGGACATGGGTTTCAAGGATCTTTTGAACCCTCTCCCTCACTCTATCAATCATTCTCCTGGAGCCAGAATCTGCCCATTTATCATACACCTGTCTGTCCACTAAACTGGGATTCCACATTTCATCCCGGAAATGGGCCAGGGTATGGGGATGAGTCAAAAAATTTCCTCCCGGGCCTACTTCGTGTATGACATCAACCGCCAAAGTCTCTTCATTAACCTTTATTCCTTTCTTTATTCTCTTTATATATCCCAGTATTTCATCCACCATTACTATCATTTCCAAAGAACCTGTCTTACCGGATTCCATGTATCCTACATCATGAACCAAGTTAGCACCACTTAAAGAAGAGAAAAGACAAGAAAGAGTAGCTTCTATAGCTGCTTGTTCATCTACGATTTTAGAGTCAGTACATCCTGCAGTTCCCCAGGTAGGAATTTCATAATAATGAGCGATGTCCATATATGCAGCTAAAGCAAGATCCATCTCTGGAGATCCATAGGACGTTTGACCAGTACTCATATCCATAATAGCAATAACTCCACCAATAAAGAAAGGAACGCCTCTTCTCCTAAGCTGAGCTATTACCAGAGCACTCAAGTTTTCAGCATTAGCACTAACCAGTTCGCCAGCCAGACTTACGGGAGAAGTGGCCCCGCCTTGAATACAAGGGGTATGAATTATGGGAAGTCCATATTCAGCAGCCAAAAGGAGGTTCTTTGCAGCAGCTTCATCTTCGCTTAAAGGAGGAACAGGTTCGGTATAGGAAATAATAAAGGGCTTCTGAGCTAGTTCTTCTTTGCCTCCCACTACTGTGGAAGCCATCTCCACAATATCCCTAAGTCCTTCTTTGCTATAGTTCGAGATCACCAGGGGCTTAACAGTATTTCTAACCATTACTTCAAATTCATGCCTATCAGAGTACTGATGGGGAACATTGCTGACTGCACCTAAACCCATCACCCAATCAATATTGGGCAGAGCATCGGCAATCTTAGCAGCCTTAGCAGCATCTTCCTTAAGAAAGGCTCGTCTTTTACCTGTTTGAGGATCTATCATATTTAACAGAGTAGATCCAAGTCCAAAGTAACTTTTATGTCCACCCAAAGATAGTCTTCGATTTCCAAGTCGATCGTAAAGGGAAACCTGCTTAGGGGCAGTATTTATTGCCCACTCTACTAAATGAACAGGGAATTTTACCAGATCCTCCTTTACTTTGCCTCCAGCCTTTTTTAGAAGTTCAAGGGCTTCCTCACACTGAATTTTAACCCCGGTCCTTGCTAGAACTTCTAGGCTCGCCCTATGGATCTCGCTTATCTGACGCTGAGATAAAACCTTAAATTCTATGCCTGCTTGTCTAATTACATTAGCTCTCATGAGCCTCTCCCTAATACTCTACTTTTCTGCTTTTTTCCTCTCCTCTTATTAGCTTCAGAATCTTCTCTGCTTTATCCTCAGGCATAGGTTCGGGTTTATGCTTTTCCAGAATGGATTTAACCTTTTCATTGACTCTTTGTCCTAAGCTCTTGGATCCTTCACCCGACCACTTTTGATAATCTGAGCGGTCCATAAGGTCTGGTCTCCAGTGCTCTTTCTTAAAATAATTTACGGTATGTCCTTCAGCCAGATAACTGCCCCTGGGTCCCACCTTGTCAATCAAATCTACACAAAGATGTTCCTCTTCAGTAGGAATACCCCGCATGATCCTTTTGGCCATGGCAGTAATTTCATTAGACATCACTAACATATCAAAGGAACCAATTAATCCTGATCCTATATAGCCAACATCGTGGATTAAGTTTGCTCCACTGAGAGCCTGCAGGATAATAGATAAAGTAGCTTCTATGGCTGCCTGTTCATCTAATATCTTAGAATCACTGCAGCCGGCAGTACCAAACATTGGTATGTTGAGAAACTGACACACCCCGGCTAAGGCGGCGCTCATAAGGTGGAACTCAGGTGCTCCATAGCAGTAAGTTGCGGTCCTCATATCCATCCCTGTAATTACTCCTCCTATGATCACCGGAGCTCCCTTACGTTTGAGCTGAGAGAGTACTAGTCCACTAAGGCTTTCAGCTAAGGCAAGGACAAGATTACCTGCCAGGGTAACCGGTGCTGTCCCTCCACCAGAGGGACAAGGGGTATATATTATGGGAACTCCCTCCTCTGCAGATAATAAAAGCTTCTCTACAGCTTCCTTGGAATGGCTCAGAGGACTTGATGGCTCAATATAGTGAATAATAAAGGGTCTTTGGGAAAGCTCCTGTTTACCCCCTGCCACTATGCTAGCCATCTCTATGATGTCTTTGTTCCCCTGAGCGTCATGACAGGTAAAGACAATAGGCTTTTTGCTATTAAAAAGCATCTGTTGGAACTGGTATAGATCCGTTACCCACATAGGCTTATCTGAAATTAACCCCACAGACATTATAAAGTCAATATTTGGCAGTGCATCGGCCAAAACTGCGGCTTGCCCTATATCCCGTGTAGTGAATTTCCTAAATTCACCGGTGAAAGAATCAATAATATTGGGACAATCAGAGCCTGTGCCAAAGTAATAATTGGTTCCTTCCAGTCTCATACAAGGTTTTCCTTCTCTGTTGTAGACTAGTATCTTTTTGGGAGCCTTTCTTATGGCTTCTTCCACCAGGTGAGGAGGAATATGAGCCACATTATCATTGACTCGGGCTCCTGCCTCTTCTAACATAGAAAGGGCTCCCTTGTGCTCAATCCTCACTCCCGTGCGTTCTAATACTTCTAGAGAGGAGGAGTATATGGCTTTACATTCGTCTTGACTTAGCACTCTAAATTGAGGCGTACCATAAACTTGCCCCTTGCTGTTCATTCGTTAGCTCCTTAATTCCTGAATCCAGATTCTGTATTTGATTGAAACTCCTTTACCGAGAACAGCTGGCCCTGTTTACAGGGCCAGCTGTCAGGCTGCCACGGCTTTGTATCCAGCTCTAATTCCATCCATACAGGGCTTGCTATTTCCCTACCTCATAGTGTTTGTATTCTCCCTTACGATATATCAGTGTCTGGTAAGTTTCTGTAGCCTGCATTCCGTCTTTGTCAAAGGTCTTGTCCCCTCCTCCCGATGCACCACTGTAAATTCGGGAGGCCGTATACAAGGCCTTTCTTACAGCATCTGCATCTGTGGTTCCGGCAAAGTTTATAGCTATAGCTGCTACCCATGCCGAATCGTAAGCATAAGCACTAAAGGAGGAGGCCGGATCCTCTCCATACTTTTCTTTAAAGGCCTTCCTGAAGTGCTCTGCTGCCGGGCCCAGGTATGCTGGAGCAAGACCTTTTACTCCCTC
>JAUVZS010000186.1:0-3903 GCA_030602435.1 Clostridia bacterium | reverse complement strand
AAAATATTTTGGGATGAATTTTCATTTAAAGTCTGGTGTGATCTCTACCAAAGACAATAGATCCCCATCATCCAATAACTTCTCTACCCCTAGCACTACGGAAAAAAGAGGATCCGGGGTCATCTTAACAGGAAGATGGGTTCTTTTAAAGATATATTTATCCAATCCTTCAAGGCAGGCTCCTCCCCCCGTAAGAAATATTCCTCTCTCCATTATGTCTCCAGCCAGCTCAGGTGGACTTTCCTCTAAAGTAGCCTCAATCATTTCACAGATTGCTTCCACTATGGGAAAAAGAATCCTACTCAACTCTTCAGAATCTAGTTTTATCTCATCGGGAAGCCCGCTGGTAAGGTTTCTGCCTTTCACCTTCATTGTTTTTTTTTGAGAACCAGGGCAAGCACAACCTATATCTATCTTTATTCGCTCAGCCATTTGCTCTCCTATAAATAAATTGTAATTTTCCTTTAGATATTGAATTATAGCCTGATCCATCTCATCCCCGGCTATTCGAATGCACTTACTTATTACTATCCCGTTGAGAGAAGTTATGGCCGCCTCACTGGTTCCTCCCCCAATATCCACCATCATATTCCCCACTGGCTCAGATATAGGAAGACCAGCTCCAATAACGGCTGCTACCGGCTCAGTCACCAGATGAACTCGACGAGCTCCTAACTGCATACCTATATCTATGACAGCCCTTTTTTCTACTTTGGTAGCCTGGGAAGGAACGCCAATTACCAATTTAGGGCCGATTAGGCGCCGATAAGGTTGAGCCTGAGAGATAAAATACTCAACCATCTTTTGAGTAATGTCAAAATCAGCGATTACTCCGTCTTGCAAAGGACGGACAACAAGAATATCCTGAGGGATCTTTCCTACCATCTCCTTGGCCTTTTTCCCCACTCCAATAAGCTTCCCATTCTTGCGAGTCAAAGCCAATATAGAAGGCATATTTAGAACAACTCCTTTATCCTTAACACAAACCAGAGTATTTGTTGTTCCTAAATCTATCCCCAGGCTATCTCCCCATATCTTAAACTTAAATATATCTCTAAACATAGGCTTATTATAACCAAACAGGGAGCAAAAGTCAAGAAGTACCTCAGGACATTTCCTGAGTCAATATGCTCGGGTAAATAGCTTTGGCTATTTAGCCACTTTTCTTCTGTCGCTGCAATTTCGTATCTCGTATTGCGTGATGCGTATCGCGCTAACTTTTTACGCAATACTCAATACGCACGACACATCACGAATAAAGGCTCCTTCAGAAAATGTCCTTCGGCAAGCGTGTAATTAAACTTCAGGAAAATTGAATTTGCCAAGGTTTGGAAAAAAATATATAATGCGAGCAAAATCACCTATCGGGGAGTTTCATTATGCTGCTGCAAAATTTAAGAAAATCTATCAAACCAGGGATGTGGGTAATCGTTATAGCATTTACAGCCTCTCTTTTCTTCATGTATGGGCGAGGTGAAAGAGGACAAAAACCACTAGCTGAGGTTAATGGCGTGGCTATATCTTATCAAAAATTCGTTCAAAGCTATCAAAATGCATACGAAAATTACCGGCAAATATCTGAAGAAGAGCTCTCCCCTCAACTAGAAGAGTACTTAAGATACTATGTGCTATGGCAGTTAGTAGAAGATGAGCTTCTCTGGCAGGAGGCAAAAAAAGCAAAAATTAAGGTTAGTGAAGAAGAGTTAAACGATGTAATTAAGAAAATAATGGAACCTTTCGGTTCTCAAGAAGCGTTTATGAGATTTCTTGACTCTCGGCACATCTCTTACTCTGACTTTGAAGAAGAGATTAAGAGAGGAATGACTATAAGTGAACTCATTCAAAGAATCAAAGAGAGTATAAGGGTAACTGATGAAGAAATTAAAGATTATTGGATAATAGAAAATGAGAAGATAGGGATCTCCTACCTCTTCCTAGAACCTGACAAATATAAAAAAGAAGTAAAAACTACTGAAGAGGAAATAGAAAAATATTACAAGGAACACAAAGAAGACTTTACTATCCCTGAGAAGGTAAAGGTAGACTACATCTTAATGAAGCCTGAGGAATTCATAGATAAGGCAGATGAGGTTCCTGAGGAAACATTAGAAGCATACTATCAAGAGCACTTAGCTTACTTCAGGGTTTCAGAAAAAAGAAAAGCCAGCCATATCTTAATTGAACTAGCTTCTTCTGCCAGTGAAGAAGATGAAAAAAAAGCAAAGGAGAAAATAGAAGAAATAGAGAAAAAATTAAAAGAGGGAGCTGATTTCGCTGCCCTGGCTAAAAAATACTCTGAGGATTCCTTCTCTGCTGAAGAAGGAGGAGATCTGGGATTTTTTACTTACTTGGAGGTGGTTCCCTCTTTTGCTGAAGCTCTCTTTTCCCTGAAGGAAGAAGGAGAGGTGAGTAAGATAGTGAGAACCCCTTTCGGCTATCACCTCATTAAGTTAACGGGAATAGAGGAGGCTCATATCAAGCCTTTCCAGGAAATGAAAGAACAAGTGAGGCAAATGTGGATTGAAGAGGAGAGTGAAATTTTAGCTAAAAAAGAGATAGATGATATCAGAAAAAAAATAGAGGAAAAAAAGATCACCTTCAACGAGTACACAGAAAAGTATCCCCAATATAGTAAAACTACACTCTTTTTTGCCCAAGAGGAAGAAATTGAGGGTCTGGGATGGGTTTCTCAGTTCAGCGAGACAGCCTTTTCTCTTAGGCAAGGAGAAATTAGTTCTCCTGTTAGGATTCTGGAGGGGTACTGCCTCATTAACCTTAAAGAAAAGAAACCCTCTTATATACCCCCTTTAAAGGAAGTAGCTGAAGAAACAAAGGAAAAATTGATAGAAGAAAAGACTATAAAAATAGCTGAGGAAAAGACAAACCAGGTAGAAAAAGAAGCCAGAGAAGGCAAAAATTTATCTTTATTAGCCAAAGAACTAGAACTGGAATATAAGAGTATAGAACCTTTCAAGCGGACAGACCCCATAGAAGGAATAAGTTCACAAGATAGAGAAAAATTTGTCCAGACCACCTTTTCCTTAAAGAAAGAAGAGATAAGTAAACCTTTAAAGTTAACCTCCGGGTACTACATAATAAAATTAACTCAAAGAGAGCTTTTCCCGGAGAATTTCTTTAAAGAGAGAGAAAAATTTAAGGAAACTCTACTTTCCCAAAAGAGAACAAAAACTCTAAATCTCTGGCTGCAAAAGCTAAAAGAAAAGGCGAAAATAGTGGATAATTCTAGCCTATATATTCCGTAAAGATTCTTATCCTTATTCTTCTCTCCTTAATTGAGAAATACAATTTCTCTTGATTCTTAGCCTGACCTGATTAGCTGCTTCTATCTCTACGTAGCTTTTTTTAAGATTGGTAATAGTCCCGTAAAGCCCTCCCGTGGTAATTATCTTATCTCCTCTCTTCAAATTCTCTATCATCTGTCTGTGTTCTTTCTGTTTTCTTCTCTGAGGAAGAATAAGAAGAAAATAAAAGATCACAAAGATAAGGATAAAGGGCATGAGACTTGTAAGCATCCCTCCTGCTCCAGGTGCTGCTTGTCCATTAGCAGCTAAAGCAACTCCATACATTCTAACCTCCTTTTTTATTAGCGTATAGCGTTTAGCGGATAGTTTTCTTTTTCCCTCTCCCGTGGGGAGAGGGAAAGGATGAGGGGGAATGATAAGTGGTTCTAGATGCTTGTAAAAGAAAGATAAGGGAAAATAGAGACACATCCCATTTTCCAAACGCTAAATGCTGTCTTCAGCTGGTAGTGTAGAGAATAAATCTTAGTGTTTAGTTTTTTACTATACGCTATCCGCTAAACGCTATACGCTAATAAAAAAGGGAGGTTAGAATGTATGGAGTTGTTTTGGCTGCTAATGGACAAGCAGCACCTGGAGCAGG
>JAUVZS010000099.1:0-5532 GCA_030602435.1 Clostridia bacterium | reverse complement strand
TTGATACAACCCCCCCTGCCTCCAGCTTTTCTCTGGATAAAATCGTGCAAGCACGTGATACAGCAGCATTAGCCTGGGAGATGCTCTCCTCAATAAACTTTGGAGAATGAGCCAGACCACAAAGAAAAATTCCATCTGTGGCAAAATCTACCGGGCGAAGCTTTACATGAGCCTCTAAGAAAAATTTATCCTCATTTAAAGGGACTTTTAGCATTTGAGACAATTCCTTATTATCTTCTCGGGGAACTGTACCCGTAGACAAAACTACAAGATCAGCGTTAATCAATAGGTTTTCTTTTAAGATAAGGTCTTCTGCGAGAATCTCAAGCTTTCCTTTATTCCTTCTTACCTCGGGTTCTTTCCCCTCTTCATACCGAATGAAGATAATACCTTCCTCTCGAGCCTTCTGATAATAATCTTCCTTGAAGCCATAGGTTCTTATATCTCGATAAAGAATATAAACATTAGCCTTTTTGTTCATCTCTTTAATCTTAAGAGCGTTCTTTATAGCTTCTGAACAGCAAACACGACTACAATAAGGATGTTTATCATCCCTTGAGCCAACACACTGAATCATCACAATGGAATTTTGAGAACTAACATCCAACTTTCCGCTAAAAATAAGCTTTTCCAGTTCTCTTTGAGTAATAACTCCTTTCTCTTGACCATAAAGATACTCTGTAGGTGTATACTCTTCTGCTCCCGTGGCTACAATAATAATTCCATGCTCAAGCTCTTCTGAAGAAGAGCCTCTCTTGACTGTAGTCTTAAAATTACCCACAAATCCTTCAATCTTCTCAATGTGAGCTTTGGTGAAGAGATGAATCTTATCATTTGATTTGACCTTCTCTGTAAGCTCTTCTAAAAACTTCTGTACATCTTCACCTTCCAGGGTATAATAAATATCCCTTGCCTGTCCGCCAAGCTCTCTCTCTTTTTCTATCAGATATACCTCATATCCTTCCTCGGCAAGCCTTAAAGATGAGGTCATCCCCGACACTCCTCCCCCAATTACCAATCCTTTATGGAAAACTTTTGATGTTGTTCTCTCCAATGGCTCTATCAATCGGGCTTTTACCACTGCTATTTTTACTAAATCTTTAGCTTTTTCTGTAGCCTTCTCCGGTTCTCTCATATGAACCCAAGAATTCTGGTCACGAATATTAGCCATCTCAAAAAGGTATCTATTTAAGCCAGCTTCTCTTATAGTCTCCTGAAAAAGAGGCTCATGAGTTCTTGGAGTGCAAGAGGCAACTACCACCCTGTTTAATTTGTGTTCTTTGATAGCCTCTTTTATTCTTTCTTGTGTATCCTGAGAACAGGTATAGAGATTGTCTTCAGCATAAACTATACCGGGTAAGCTCCTTGCATATTCAACAACGGAAGGAACATCAACCACTCCTCCAATATTTATCCCACAGTGGCAGACAAATACACCTATTTTTGGAGCCTCTCCACTCACATCTATCTCAGGAGGATACTCCTTCTCTGTTACCAAAGAGCCTCTTGTCTCGGATAGAATACTCGATGCTTCTGCAGCAATACCACTTGCTTGAGTAACAGTTTCCGGAATATCCTTGGGGCCAGAAAACGCACCGCCAACAAATATGCCCGAACGAGAAGTCTGAAGAGGCTCAAAATTATTTGTCTTGACAAAGTTATATTTGTTCAGCTCTATGCCAAACTTTTCTCCTAACTCTTCTGCATTTTTTGGAGCCTCAAGACCAACAGATAAAACAACCAACTCAAACTCTTCATATATAAATTCTCCATCCTCTGCCTCATACTTTATTCTTAAATTATGAGTTTTGGAGTTTTCTTGCACCTCTGAAATTCTTGAGCGAACATATCTCACTCCATATTCTGACTTTGCTCTCTCTATATATTTATCAAAATCCTTTCCATAAGCTCTCATATCGATGTAAAAGATGGTTGTCTCTGTATCTGGAGCATGCTCTTTTGTAATTAAAGCTTCCTTGGTAGAATACATACAGCAAACCGAGGAGCAGTATCCCTTCCCAATTTTAGAGTCTCTTGAGCCAACACACTGAATCCAGGCAATTTTCTCCGGATGTTTATCATCCGAAATTCTCCTTACATGACCTTGATAAGGGCCCGAGGCAGATAAGATTCTCTCAAACTCAATACTGGATATAACATTGGGAAATCTCTTATAACCATACTCTTCCTTTAATTGAGGATTAAACTCATCAAACCCGGGGAAAAGAACTACAGAGCCAACATTTACTTCCACATCTTCTTCACCCATATCATGAAGAACAGCTTCTGCCTTACAAGCTTCTACGCACTGCATACATTCAGAACATCCTCCACAAGCAAGACATCTTTTTGCCTCTCTAATTGCCTCCTCCTCATTAAAACCCAAAACAACCTCTTTAAAATTTTCTTTCCTTTCATCTAAAGGAAGAGTAGATATCTCTGCTCTCTTTTCAGGTTCTACCCCTTCTATATCTGCTTCAATCTCGCTTTTTTGGGTTCCTTCTTCTTCCCGACCTATTCGTATATCTTCACCATTAAGATAGCGGTCAATAGATATAGCTGCTTTCCTTCCTGCAGCCATCGCATCAATAACTGTATTCGGTCCGGTAACTGTATCGCCACCAGCAAAAATACCTTTTATATTTGTCTCTAAAGTTAAAGGGTCTGCTTCAAATCTTCTTCCCCGAACAAGATTAAACTTATGAGGGGGGCCTAAGAATGATAAATCTGAAGACTGGCCAATAGCAGGAATTACCATATCTGTATCAATAGTAAACTCTGAGCCCTCAATAGGAACAGGCCTTCTCCTTCCTGAGGCATCGGGCTTGCCTAATTTCATCCGAATACATTCCATCTGATTAACTTTACCTTCTTTACCTAAAATCCTGGTAGGCGTAGCTAAAAAAAGTATCTTGATTCCCTCTTTTTCTGCTTCTTCTATCTCTTCTTCATTAGCTGGCATCTCCACTCTCGACCTTCTATAAACAATAGTAATCTGTTTTGCTCCCAGGCGACAAACTGTTCTTGCGGCATCAATAGCTGCATTTCCACCTCCTACAACAACAACTTTCTCTCCTACCTCTACCTTCTCACCTAAATTTACTTTCCTTAAGAACTCTACTCCATGATAGGCACTTTTTAAATCTTCTCCCGGAACTTGCAATTTCATAGATATATGAGCTCCAACAGTGATAAATATTGCCTCGTATCCATCATTCTTAAGATCCTCTATAGTTAGATTCTCACCTATAGGTGTATTCAATCTTATCTCAATACCAAAATTCTCTAAGATGCTAATCTCTTTCCTTAAAATATCCTTGGGAAGACGATAATCGGGAATGCCTACAGTGAGCATACCCCCGGCAACAGGAAGCGCCTCAAATACAACGGGTTTATAGCCGAGCTTTCTTAAATCATAGGCCGCAGTTAAACCAGAAGGACCAGAGCCAATTATAGCTATTTTCTTATCTTTTTCCTTCTCAATCTTTAACTCAAAATCTATCCCTTTTTCATAATCAGCAGCAAACCTCTTTAATAAAGCAACAGCGACGGGCTCACCCACTCTCTGTCTTTGACATTCATCTTCACAGGGATGAGTGCATACTCGCCCACATACCCCTGGGAGAGGATTCTTTTCACGAACAAGAGCCAAGGATTCCTTAAATTTTCCTTGAGAAATTAAAGCAACATAACCTTGAACATTAACATGTAAAGGACAGGCAGCTCTACAGGGAGGGATTCCTCTCTTATCAATGCCAAATGCGCTGGGAGTTGCTTGCGTAAAGGGCCTATATATTGCCTTTCTATTTATTAGGTTTCCCTCGTATTCGTTAGGAATCTCTACCGGACAAGCTTTGGCACAATCTCCACAACCAGTGCATTTCGCTAAATCAACAAAGCGGGGGTGTTTCTTTACTTTTACCTTAAAATTACCTTCCTTCCCTTCAATACTTTGCACCTCAGACCCCGTAAGCATCTCAATATTTCTATGTCTTCCACAGTCAACGAGTTTTGGAGAAAGAATACACATCGCACAATCATTAGTGGGAAAAGTCTTATCCAGCTGAGCCATCACTCCACCAATACTTAAATCTTTTTCTACAAGATAGACCTTAAAACCGGACTCTGCTAAATCTAAAGAGGCTTGAATTCCACCAATACCACCCCCTACTACCATAACAGCACCAATCTTTTTATCATCTCTATTCATTTTTTTCTTCTTTCCTGCTTATCTCCAGTTTCATCTCTCAAAGTTAAAAGGGGAGAGGTGTAATCTTCCCTTATTGCAATATTTTTAATTGCGTTCATAATTTCCTTAATATTTACTTCTTGAGGACAACGTTGAGAACATCTGTAATGTGTAGAACAGAGCCATAAAAATGGATCTTGAAAAGCCTGTTTTTTCATCCCCAGAAGCACCATTCTAATAAACCTTCTTGGGTTATACCTATCATCTCTTGCCCGCTCAGGGCAACTGGCTGTGCAACTGCCACAGGCAAAGCAGTGGGTAATACTCTCGCCTCCATGCTCTTGGGCAACTTCATACTTAAAGTTTGGATCAAGCTCATCAAATTCTATTACCTCTCCTTTATTTAGAGAACTATTCAGAGAATCTGAAAAATGATGTTCTTCTCTTATAGCAATATTGCGTATAGCATTAGTGATTTCACCAATATTTACACCCTGGGGGCATCTTTCAAAACAGGTAAAGTGAGCAGAACACAGCCAAACAAATTCACTTTTAAACACCTTATCTTTCATACCCAATAGAGCCATCCTAATAATTTTTCTGGGATTATATTTTTCATCTACTTCTCTAATCGGGCACCCATTGGTACAGGTGCTACAGGCAAAACAGCGAGTAATATTCTCACCTCCGGGTTCCGCTTGAATCTCATATTTAAAATTTGAGTCTAACTCATTTACTTTGGTAACTTCTTCTCCATTCTCACTCATTTTACTCCTCCCCCACTAATTGAAGTTCATCTTCTTTAAAAGTAGTAAGCGGCAATGGCTCTTCTAAATTTCTTCCGGGAACATAATTGAAAATCTTTTGCACATTATGGCTTACTGTTTTGAATATTTTAAGCAAGGGGATATTACTGGGACAAGTTTGCTCACAGGCTCCACATCCTACACAAGAGGTAGCCATATGACTCATTTTCCCCAAATGAAAGAGAATAGTATCCTTGGGCATCCTAATAGAGCCCTTTCTTTTAGCCCACCCAAGGTATTTTTCTGAGCTAAACTCAAAAGTGGGCGACTCAAAGAAACACTCTCTACAATAGCAAATGGGACAAACTTTCATACAATTATGACAGCTAATACAGGTGGAAAAGACAGAAAGCAGATTTTCCCAACCACCTACCTCCTTTTTTGTCTGAGAGAAAAGAGCATCTCTTTTTTCTATTCTTTGACTAATGTACTCAGAAACAGACTCTTCTCTTTTCTTTGCCTGGTTAAATTCTGAAAAAGAGAACTTTTCTAAAATTTCTCCTCCTTTTTTGGTATGAGACTGAAGAAGAATATTCT
>JAUVZS010000030.1:0-8905 GCA_030602435.1 Clostridia bacterium | reverse complement strand
CATTTGATTTTTCCTCAAGCTCACTCCATATCAGAAAATAATCTTCTTTAACTTTTCCTTCTAAAGCTATATCTATGTCTGAGTCTTCTCTAAACTTACCCTCTTTTACAATTGACCCGAATATACATGCTTTTTTTACTTCGGGAAAATTACTGAAAATCTCGTTAAGCAGGCTTAGCTTCGCCATTACTTTTCTTCTTATCTTCTCCCTTTCCCAAATTCTTTTTTTTTCCTTATCTTTAAGATAATTGGCACATTTACTTATGTCTATCAAAATCCCCTGGAGAAGAAAGTTCTTCTCTAAACAATTCTCCTAGATTCTCTAAAACAATTGTAGAGAACGCTTCTGACAATGTCAGGACTTGCCTTTTAAGAGCTCAAAGGAGTACGAGCCGGATCCGACGTTGAAGATCACATATTCATCGTCCTCGCTGGCACCGGTGATTCCTGCTATACCTTCGATGTATGAACTATTTTCCCAAACGGTTTTTCCACTCTCTTTGATGGTAACGTCACCTAAATTCATCTTGGGAACACTCACCTTTGCCTGAGTATTGACAGGTAGAATAATATTGAGAGCTAACGAGTTGTCACTTTTCTTCCAGCTTGAAGATATCATACCTCTCATAGTTCTAATAGAAGCACTAACATAATTTAAATCACCAACGACATAAGGCTTAATGATGGTCCTTCCAAAACCAGGGCCAGCAGGGTCGATATTAATACCAGCTAGAACTTTATAGAACCAAGCATCGATGCTGCCAAACATTATGTGATTATGAGAGTTCATACCACTATCAACCAGGTACTCCCATCTCTCCCAAAGGGTGGTAGCTCCTTCTCGGAGCATATATCCCCAACCAGGATAAGTAGTTTGAGTTGCTAATTTATAGGCAAGATCCGTTCGGCCATATTTTGTCAGAACATCCAATATGTATCTGGTACCCACAATACCTGTATTAAGATGATTGCTGTGCGTTACCACAATATCATCTATCAAATTTTTCAACACAGCCTTCTGCTTATCTTCAGGGACTATGTCTAGAAATAGAGCAAGAACATTACAGGTTTGACTGCTAATTAAAAAACTGGCGATAAATTTCTTTATCATTTCTTTTTTTTTATCCTCAGGGACCGTTGCCGGGAAAAGAGCTTCAGCCTTCTTATAGAGGTCGGAATATTTTTCGCCAGAATAGCAGTTTTCCTTAAGAAACTCTTTATTGAAAGCTTTTTTAATCTTCTCGGATAGTTCAGCATACTTTTTAGCATCTTCGGATTTATCTAAGATATGGGCAATTTTAGATAATATCAAGGTGTCGTGATAGTAATACCAGCTTGAGGTTAGTTCCCCCGGAGTATCCACTGGCTTAATATGTGCTGGAGGACACCAATCTCCGTATTTAGAGTAAGAGAGAATATCATCTTTGGCTTTACTGGTAAGAAAGTCTACCCATTTCTTTATACCAGAGTAATACTTCTCCAAGATTCGCCTGTCACCATAATATTGATAGAGATACCAGGGAATAACTACACAAGCAGTACCCCAGGTGGGATCAGCCGGATAAATACTCCAATAAGCTGGCACAACATCGGGTACACTACCATCTTGGGCTTGGGAATCGCCTATATCCTCGAGCCATTTTATGTAGAAGCCAGCCATATCGAAGTTATAAATTGCCTCTTCTGCCACCAGTTGAGCATCGCCCATCCACCCCATTCGCTCATCACGCTGTGGGCAGTCGGTAGGAATGCTCATTAAATTGCTCAATTGCCCCCAGAGAACGTTCTTGTGAATAGAGTTAATCAAAGAATTAGAGCAAATAAAACCTCCTGTGGGCTCTACTGCTGAGTGGACAACACGTCCTTCTATGCTCTCCAGTGTAGGTGTTCCAGGAAAGCCAGTCACCTCAACATAGCGAAAGCCATGGTAGGTGAAACGTGGCTCATAGACCTCCTGTCCTTCTCCTTTCAAGATATAGGCATCAGTTGCCTTCGCTCCACGATTAGGAACGACATTGAGCATTCCATCCTCATGCAACAATTCGGCATATCTAAACTTTACTGTAGTATCTCTTGGGCCACTCAGGCAAAGCCTCACCCAGCCGGTAAAGTTCTGCCCAAAATCATAGATACACACCTCAGACTCGGGGTTGGTAATTTTCATCGGCTGAATTATTTTGCTTACCTTAATTGGCGGAAAACTCGCCTGTGAAACTAATTTTCCACCAGGTTCATCTGCTATCCTAGCCGCATCCCAATCAGAGTCATCGTAGAAGGGAGTATCCCAGCCTAATCCTTCCAATCTGGCATCATAAACTTCCCCATTATAGATGCTATTTTCAGTTATTGGACTCTGCCCCACTTTCCAGCTCTCATCAGTAACAATACTCTGACTGGTATCACCAGTAAATTCTATGTTTAGTTGCAAGATCACTTTAGGTGGGCCATACCCATATGCCTTGATATATCGTCCATTGCCCAACATAATACCTACTGCATTTTTACCTTTTCTCAAATATTTACCTACATCGTAGGTAGAATAGAGAACCCGCTTTTTGTAATCAGTCCAACCTGGATCAAGGACAACCTCACCAACCTTATCTCCATTTATGCGTAGTTCGTAATAACCTAAGCCGGATACATAGACTCTTGCTTGCGCGATGTCCTTCTCAATGCTAAACTCCTTACGGAGAAGGTATCCATAAGGCATCTTCGTTGTTCCTTGAACAGGGTCAGAGAAGGTCGATTCTCCATAACCTTTGCCCTCGATCCACTTTCCCCCCCAGTCATCAGGATGTAATAGACCCATCTCAAAGGTGGTCACCTTGCTCCATGGGCTCATCTTACCATCTTTATCCCAGGTGCGCACTTTCCAGTAAGAAGTTTTTCCGCTCTGTAGGTCACTTCCCTTATAGATAACGTTTGTTGACTCTTTTGAGGCTACTTTACCGCTATTCCATTGATCACCCCTCTCCGCATCCAAGTTTGCTTGGCTGTTGGTAACAAGTACCTGATAGGCTGACTGAACCTGTCCACGCTCGAAATGTCTGAGCACCCAGGAAAACCTGGGCAGGCTTACATCAACTCCCAGGGGATTTGATACATACTCACAAAGTAGACTCGTAGGTGCCTTCACTGAATTGCCTTTTTTCTCCTTTTGAGAAACCATAATATCACTCCTTGATATATTTTCTCCAGTATTCTACTGACTTCTTTAAATCATCCATCACCTGATATTCTGTAGGATAACGCTCTCGATGAGAGATTTCCAATAGTAAGACCACCTCTTCTGCTCCTGAGGCTTCTATAGCTTCCATTACCCTGAGAGGTGAGATAATCCCTATTTTACTGTATTCTTCCGTAAATGGCCAATGGGTGCTTTTATCCTTGGTGCTCTGCTTTATATGAATTACCGGGGATAAATGAGCCAACTCTTTAAGCCAGCTATAGGGATCAGTATCTCGGGGATCAGAAGAAGCTAAATCTCCGTGGTCTACATCCAAACAGAGCCGAATAGGAATAGGGAGGTCATCCTTATTTACTTCTTGCAGAAGCTCTTTGGTTGAATCAATGGTAAAGGCCATTTCACGTGGTATGGACATCGGCTCAAAGATAAGAAATTCAAATCCTAGTCCTGCTCCCAATCGAGCAAGTTTGCGCCAGGAGGAGATAGCTTCCTTGATTAAGAATTTCCTCCTCTTTTCATTATTGAAATCTGTAACAGAGATAGTGCCAAAATGAGCGCCTGAGCCTCTTGCTCCTAATTTAGCTGAAATCTCAAACCAACCTCTAAACCAATCGAACCAGACTTTCCTCTGTAAGGCATCCGGATGCATAAGGTGATTAACGCGGGTGAAGGTACTGGTAAAGGTAGTATCTATCTTAACATTGTACTTAGTCGCATTCTCTTTTAGCTTAATAATCTCTTGTCCTATCACCTTTGGAGGCAGAAAAGGATTCAAAAAATCAACCACAAATTGAACATATCTTAACCCCAAATCCTTTCCCACAATCTTCAGCCAGACCTCCGGCTCAGGAAATCGGTTAGTTGCAAAACCAGCATTAATTCCCAATCTAAATTTGATCATTTCAAACCTTTTATATTCTTTTTGACTCTACTAGAATCCTTTATAGTTCCCAGGGAAACTTGCACTCTATCAAATCTGCAAATCCATGGTAAAAAGGAGCGGAACCAGCTATGATGAAATGTGCCTGGACCGGTTTGTCTTTACGTATAACTTTTATAAAGAACTGATTCCACCCTTCTTTGAGTTTTGTATCCACGTAGCTTCTTCCATCCCCGGCGTAATTTGGCCTCAATATCCCTTCGGCCTGCACCTTATGGATTGTATTTCCATTTAGCCAAATCTGAAATGAACAATTTGAAGGAAGGCCTACTCTTACATCTCTTTCGTCCAGGCTATAAACGTAGTGCCTAAGGTAAATAACTCCACTCTTGCCGTGAAAGTTTTCCTCGATTCTAAGCTCATTGTCAGAAAAGTCAATGATGTTCCAGTTTCCATCTAACCCACCAGGATTAAGATCGGCCTCCAAGGGGGATAAACTCCTCATATCTCTTCCCTCAAGTACTCTTGAGATCAGCCATCTGTTGGCAGCCAGAAAAACCAAGGGGATCTTCTCCAACTTTGGCCTTCCCTTAACCGATATATGAAGATCAGCCCGATTAGAGGTATTCAAGACCTTTACCTCATCGACCCTTATAGTGAATTTACATACCGATTGAGCTCCCGCTTCTAGGGTTACCTTTATGGACCTTGGCTGTATATCCCATCCCTCCGGAGGTTTCACTGAAGCCTCCATATCGAGACTTACTAATCGTGGATTTTTTAAAATTACCTGAAAATCCTTAGCCACTCCTAATTGAACAACGGGATCATCCAAATAATCCACCGAAGCTATAAGAGTATATAGGTCAAAGTCCACCTTTGTGGAAGGAAGATGCCACAGTCTCTTTATGTTTTCATTTGGCTCAAAATCTAAATCAACGTTTCTTCGAACAATTTTTCTCTCCAGAGAAATTTCTCTCCCATAAAAGGAAAGAACTTTTTCTTTTATTTTGCAGATCCTTTTGGTAAGCTCATCAAGGTCTTTTGGCTCTCTCACATTTCTAATCCCTCCCCAAGAGGAGTTGGTGGTAATTTTATCCCCCAACGGTTCTATCCACTTCTTTGGTAATTTTTCTTTTCCCAAAACAATACCCAATATAGAGCCGACAGTTGCTCCAGTGCAGTCGGTATCATATGCGCAATTAACTGCCTTGCAAATGGCATCCCCGAAGTCCTTGCCGTAAAGGAGACCTATTGTTTGAAATCCAATATTTACCGGGGAGTATTGCGCTATAGGGCTATAGGAATTTTCAAGTACGAAGTTCCTTGCCGTCTTCCAGTCCATTCCCTTCTTATAGGCCTTTATGGCATCCTTGATTGCCTTTGCCGTCTCACAGTTTCCCGGAATAAATGACAACCCTATCTCCAAAAGCTTTTCCTTATCGCTGATTAAAAAGGCAGCTGACTCTACGGCAGCGTTGAACATCTCCCCATATACGGACTCTCCGCCTGCATGGTCCACTATGGCATCCTCGTAGGCATAAGAAGCGGCAAGATTGGGAAAACCAGGGGCAATACATGCCCATATCTCAGACCGGATGGGACTTCCCATGCAGTGTTTAAACCAGTTATTGTAATAACCTGATATCGGAGGTAAAAGTCCTTTCTTAAGGTTAGTTTTACTCAGTCCGTATTCATCGAAGTTATACTGAATGCAATCAAGCCAGTACTCAGTCAAATCCCGTGCCTTAATATAAATACCCTTATCTTCCAAGGCCTGAAGCCAGATTAGCTGAAGCTCTAGGTCATCATTAGGGATTCCTCCTTCCTTTAGCTCAGGATACCATGAGACATCGAACATTTCCTCCTTTCCCCATATGCTTTCCAGTGGAGCTCCTAACGTGCCCCCGCAGTTTTTACCAAGCCAACATCCGTAAACCTTGTTATAGTATTCCTCTTCACTTAGACTTCTCATGTTCACCTTTTTCTCTAAGACTATTCAAACATACCTTCTAATAAATCCCTACTCCTTTTTAGTAGTTCTGTTTAAATCCTTCATCCCAAATTACTTTAATCACCTTCTAAATCCTCGCATAGTCCCTTAATACTTCGGCTTATTATCTTCCCATCCTTATAATTACTCATTGCTTCTTTAGCCCTTCCAGCAATCTTTTCCTTCTTTACCTCAATCAATTGCTTTTCCATAATCTCAGCTCTATGCTCTTTATCTTCTGGAGCGCCAAAAAGCAAAACCCTTTGAGCATTGCATCCCCCTTCTCAGAAGGTAATCTCATTGCCGAATTCTCTCTTGAGCCTATGAGCATTCATATCCTTAGCTGATACCTGGATAGGATTCAAAGTGGCCAGGGCTAATCTCTTGGATAAAAATAGCACTTCGAGGATGGATTAGCGGGATTTGCCACCTCGCTGGAGAGAATGGTCTTCTCCATTCTTAGGCAGGGATCTAACTTGGGAACGATAGAGAAAAGTACCTCTAAATAAGGATAAATGGGTGGAGGAAGAATCCTCTGCTTTAGCCATCTCCCCTATCTTTCCTACCTACATAATAGCCACCCTATTTGAGGCGTGCGAAAATGTTTTCTTCTCAAATTACTTATATGGATCAGCCGCATCCCGCAGACCATCGCCTAAGAAATTGAAGGCCAAAACGGTGATGATGACAAAAATGCAGGGGATGAGAAGCCAGGGGTGATGAGCCACAGCCCGCACATTCTGTGCATCCTGTAGTAATGTGCCCCAACTAACTGCTGGAGGCTGGATCCCCAGGCCAAGAAAACTCAAAGCAGTCTCTCCTAAGATCATGTAGGGTATAGACAGGGTTAAGCTTACTATAAGGTAACTTAAGAACGAGGGAAGAAGATGTCTTGTTATTATTCTTCCCTCGCTTGCCCCGGCAATCTTGGCCGCCATAGTAAAGTCTTCTTCACGCAAAGTTAAAAGCTTACCCCTGACTACACGGGCTAAACCTGTCCAACCAATAACAGAGAAAATTATGGTGATGGCAAAATAGGTCTTAATTACTGGCCAATCCCGTGGCAATGCTGCTGCCAAGGCCATCCAAAGCGGGATTGTTGGTATGGATATAAGTAGGTCAACAACTCGCATAATAATAGTATCAATAACTCCCCCAAGGTATCCGGCAATGCCACCTAGTATTAATCCAAATACAAAAGTCAAAGAAACACCTACTAATCCTATAGATAGCGAGATGCGAGATGCGTATATGATGCGAGAAAATAAATCTCTACCCAACTTTTCTGTTCCAAAAAGAAATATGGGGCCACCTTCTGTATCAAAAAGGTGAAGATTAGATTCAAATAAATTCCAGAGTTTATAGGTTTCACCTTGGGTAAAGAAATAAATGGGATATCTTTTGCTCTTATCTATGGTGAATGTCCTGCGGAAGGTTTCTGGATCTATTTTTCTTTTCAAGCCATAGACAAATGGTCGGAATTGAAAGCCCTTATCTTCATCAAAGAAATGTATCCTTTGGGGAGGAGCATTTAGGTATTTGGGAAAGCGTGTGAGGGGGCTATAAGGGCTAATGAATTCACAAAATATGACTAAAAAATAGAGAAAGCCAAGTACAGGGCCAGCCGTTATGGCTAACTTATGCTTTCTGAACTTCCGCCACATTAGCTGCCATTGTGAGGCTAAATAATATTTTTCTCTTTTTTCTTTTTTTTTATCATTAATTAACTTCATTCTGATATCCCTTTATACCTGATACGAGGGTCCAGCCAGGCCAACAAAATATCAGAAATTAAAGTTCCAGTTACAGTTAAGGTACTCAATATCAATATAAAACTTCCTGCCAGATACATATCCTGATACAGCAGTGCTCGTAAAAGTACCGGTCCGGTAGTGGGTAGATTCAAAACAATAGCTGTAATAGCTTCTCCCGAAATAATAGCAGGCAGCAGCCAGCCAATGGTACTGATTAGAGGGTTGATGGCCATCCGCACTGGATACTTAAATAAAAGCTTTCTCTCTGAGACTCCCTTAGCCTGTGCCGTTATCACGTATTGTTTACGAAGCTCATCCAGTAAGCATGCTCGCATAACACGGATAAGCCCAGCTGTACCTGCCGTCCCGATCACTATAACGGGAACCCAAAGGCGCTGACCCATATCCCATATCTTCGCCCAGCTCCAGGCAGCAACTGCATACTCAGGCGAAAAGAGACCAGTTATAGGAATACCAAGATAAGTAAAGGATAACCACATAAGCACAAGGGCTAAGAGAAAGTTGGGGGTGGCAAGACCTATGAAACCTAAAAAAGTAAAGCCATAATCGAAAGGAGAATATTGGTGCGTGGCCGAATAAATCCCAATGGGAATAGCCATCATCCAGGTAAAAAATAGGGTACAAATGGATATAACCATGGTCAGTGCTATTCGCTCACCTATTACCTCACTTACCGGCATATCCCATTGAAAAGACCTACCAAAATTGCCGTAGCGTATAATATTCCAGATCCACATAAAATAACGTGTATATAATGGCTTATCCAGACCATACTGTGCAGTTAGTCTGGCAATTTCTGCCTCTCCAACCTCTGTACCCGCCTGTCTTAATTCTAATATACGCATCGTTAGATAATCACCAGGTGGAAGTTCAATAATAACAAAGCTAATAATAGAAAGAATCAATAATAAGGGGATTAGTTGGATAACTCGACGGATGACATAGCTTAACATATTAGACTTCTCTTCTTTAACGCATTCTTATCATCGAAAATCCACTACCAGTAGCTTCAGGGGTCGGGAAAAATAACCCGACCCCTGAAGCTTAAATCTTTTGCTAGTTTCTGCTAT
>JAUVZS010000108.1:0-5360 GCA_030602435.1 Clostridia bacterium | reverse complement strand
AAAAGAGTCATAAAGAGTAGGGACTTCCGTCACGTGAGGAGTAGCGGTGCCATTTATGACTAAATAGCTAAAGCTATTTACCCGAGCATATCAACTCAGGATGTGGCACAATTTGTCGGATGAATCCGACCGCTACACTCCAGAGATGAACTACGAACTTCCCCCTCACCTTAATCCTCTCCCCACAGGGGAGAGGGAAGGAGTGAGGGGGCATGAACAACGAACTACGAACTAAAAAAAGGAGGTTACTTCTATGAGTGATAAGAAAGTAAGCCAGAAAATAATTGGCATTGATTTAGGTACCACTAACTCTTGTGTAGCCATAATGGAAGGAGATGAGTCTACAATTATTCCCAATCAGGAAGGGTCTCGAACCACTCCTTCTGTGGTTGCCTTTACTGATAAGGGGGAGATGTTAGTAGGTGGGCCAGCTAAAAGGCAGGCTGTAACCAATCCCCAAAATACGGTTAACTCTATTAAAAGACTAGTAGGTCGCAGGTACGAAGAGGAGGAAGTAGGGAAAGCAAAGAAGAAGATTTCTTATGATTTAATTAAAGATTCTCAGGGTAGAGTCAAGGTAAAAGTGAATAAAGGAGAATTTTTGCCCCAGGAGATATCTGCCAGGGTCTTACAAAAAATGAAGCAGACGGCAGAAGAGTATCTAGGAGAAAAGGTTATACGGGCTGTTATTACTGTTCCTGCTTATTTTGGTGATAGTCAAAGACAGGCTACCAAAGATGCTGGGAGTATTGCTGGCCTAAAAGTAGAGCGTATTGTTAATGAGCCTACGGCAGCGGCTATGGCTTATGGATTAGAAAAAAAAAGTAAGAAGAAGATAGCTGTTTATGATTTAGGGGGAGGAACTTTTGATATATCCATTCTAGATGTGGGAGATAATGTGGTGGAGGTCCTTTCTACCAAGGGAAATACTTATCTAGGGGGAGATGATTTTGACCAGCAGATTGCAGACTGGGTAGCAGAGAGTTTTAAAAAAGAGAGCGGTATAGATATAAGAGAAGACAAGATGGCCTTACAGAGACTTAAGGAAGCGGCAGAGAAAGCTAAATGCGAGCTTTCTTCTAGTTTGGAGACCCAGATAAATCTTCCCTTTATCACCGCTGACCAGAGTGGGCCTAAACATCTAGCTATGACCCTTACACGGGCTAAGTTAGAGCAGCTCACCGAAGACTTGATTAATCGTACCCTTGGGCCTTGTGAGCAAGCCTTAAAAGATGCTAAGTTAAAGGCATCTGAGAGAGATGAGGAAGTGGTTATAGAGGAAGTGGTTTTAGTGGGCGGCCAAACGAGGATGCCCAAGGTTCAGGAGGTAGTAAAAAAGCTATTTGGAAAGGAGCCTCACAAGGGGGTAAATCCAGATGAGGTAGTGGCTGCAGGAGCAGCTATTCAGGCAGGGATTCTGGCAGGAGAAGCAGAAGTAAAAGACATTCTTCTTCTGGATGTCACTCCTCTCTCCTTAGGAATTGAGACTCTGGGGGCAGTTTTTACTAAACTCATTGAAAGAAATACCACTATTCCTACCAGGGAAAGTAAGATTTTCACCACTGCTGCTGATGGCCAGACAGCGGTGGATATCCACGTCTTGCAGGGTGAAAGGACTATGGCCGCCGACAATAAAACTTTGGGGAGATTTCAACTTATTGGAATTCCTCCTGCTCCTCGAGGTATTCCTCAAATTGAGGTTACCTTTGACATAGATGCCAATGGCATTGTCAATGTTAAGGCTAAGGACAAAGGTACGGGCAAAGAACAGGAAATTACCATTCGGGAAGCAGGCGCCGCCTTATCTGAAGAAGAAAAAGAGAAGATGGTGCAGGAGGCCGAGGCGCATGCTGAGGAAGATAAGAAAAGGCGAGAGAAAATCGAAGCCCAAAATCAGGCTGATAACATAATCTACGCTACAGAAAAGGCTCTTAAGGAACACGGGGATAAGGTTAGCCATGCCGATAAGAAGAGTATACAGGGTGCTCTTGAAGAGCTTAAAAAAGCTAAGGATTCTGGCAGTGTAGAAGAAATTAAAGAAAAAATAAAAAAGTTAGGTGAGGTTTCTCAGAAGCTAGGTCAGGCTGTATATCAGGAGGCAGCCAAAAAAGAAGCTGGCGAGCAAGCTCAAAAGAAGGCTGAAGAAGGTAAGGAAAAGAGAAAGGAAAAGAGAAAGGAAAAGAAAGAAGGGGAAGACGTGACCGACGCCGATTATGAGGTGGAGAAGTAGCTATAAGCTGTAAGCTATAAGCAGTAAGGAGAGAGGGATACATCCCCTTTTTTCCCTCTCCCCAATGGGGAGAGGGAAGGGGTGAGGGGGAAAAATAAAAAGGATTATACATTAATGGCGAAAAGAGATTATTACGAGATACTGGGCATTTCCAAGAATGCCTCTCCTCAGGAGATAAAAAAGGCCTATCGCCGCCTGGCTATTAAATATCATCCTGATAAGAATCCAGGTAATTCCAAAGAAGCGGAAGAGAAATTTAAAGAAGTTTCTGAAGCCTATAAGATTCTCTCTAACCCAAAGAAAAGAGAAATTTATGATCAATATGGGCATGCAGGACTAGAGGCAGAAGTAGGAGGAGCAGGCTTCAGGGGGTTTGATTTCGATCCCTTCAAGATATTTGAGGAGGTTTTTGGCAGAGGCTCCTTTGGCAGAGGCTTTGGTGAAGATATTTTTAGTGACCTTCTTGGTCGCAGAACCCGAAGAACTGAAGAAGCCGAACCAGGCTCAGATCTTCGTTATGCCTTAGAAATAAGCTTTGAAGAAGCTGCCTTTGGGACAGAAAAAGAGATCAAAATTTCTCGCTATGAAAGCTGTTTAACCTGCAAAGGAAACGGAATTAAACCTGGATCCCATCCTCAAGATTGTCCCACTTGTCAGGGGACGGGTTATGTGGCCTTTTCTCAAGGCTTTTTTTCCGTGTCCAGAACCTGTACCCGCTGTCAGGGAAGAGGTAACATTATAAAAGACCCTTGTAGAGACTGTCGGGGCACAGGCAGAGTTCGAAGAACGCGTAGGATTAAAGTTAAGGTACCAGCGGGAATTGACCATGGCTCACACCTTAGATTAGGTGGGGAAGGAGAGACTGGTACAAGAGGAGGCCTGCCAGGGGATCTTTATATTGCTCTTCACGTAAAGCCCCATCCTATATTCAAAAGAGAAGAGAATACAGTTATTTGTGAGGTCCCCATTAGCTTTACTCAGGCGGCTCTGGGGGCAGAAATTAAAGTGCCTACCTTAAATGGCAGGGTAAAGTTAAAGATCCCCCCCGGGACACAAAACAACAAGGTCTTCCGCCTGCGAGGAATGGGTATTCCTTATCTACATTCCTCATCTCGAGGAGATCAATGGGTAAGAGTGATTGTGGAAACACCGGTAAATTTATCTGAAGAACAAAAAAAGCTTCTCAAAGAGTTTGATGAACTGGGACAAGGAAACGGCCAACCCAAAGTCAAGGATTTCTTCAACAAACTCAGACAGGTATTTGGTGGTTCATGATTTTCGTATCTTGTATTGCGTGATGGGTATTGCGTTCTCCAAATGCTGTTAATATCGTTAATTTCGTTAGGTGAAGATAAAAGAATTTGAGAAGTTACCAACGAAAATAACGAACCTAACGAACTAAACGAAAAGAGAGGGAGAGAGAAAAAGCACGATGTGCTTTTTCAGGTGAGGGGGAAAGAGTAATTTTTTGAAAGTTGATTTTGATAAATGCACAAAGTAGCATTAGCCACATTAGGATGCAAGATAAATCAATACGAAACCCAGGTTTTGCGAGAGTATTTTATTCAGGCAGGCTTTGAAGAAGTCTCTTTTAGAGAAAAAGCAGATTTATATATTGTCAATACTTGCAGCGTAACCCAAAGAGCCGACCAAAAGTCAGAGGAATTAATCAGAAAGGCAAAAAAGAATGGCGACTT
This sequence comes from Clostridia bacterium, assembly GCA_030602435.1. GTDB lineage: Bacteria > Aerophobota > Aerophobia > Aerophobales > AE-B3A > JAUWRC01. Next base: position 1,433 of record JAUVZS010000108.1, on the reverse strand, counting down.
GGCATATCTTATCGTTACCGGCTGTTATGCAGAGGCAGAGGGAAATAGATTAAAAAAGAAATTTCCTTATATAGACTTGATAGTAGGAAATGAAGAAAAATCAAATATAGGTCAGATAGTTTTAGAAAGTGATAAAACCAAAGGCGCGGGAGACATAAGCTCTAAAGGCACAGCTACCCCTATTCAGCATTTTAATGGCCACAACAGAGCCTTTGTCAAGATAGAGGATGGGTGTAACCAGTTTTGCGCCTACTGTAGAATTCCCTATGTACGCGGAGATGTAGTCCGTAGTCGTCCTCCCGACGATATTCTTATTGAAATAGAAAATCTTGCTCAAAATGGATTTAAAGAGCTCGTCCTGGCAGGAGTTAACCTTGGACTTTACGGAAGGGACCTAAATCCTCAAATTGGATTGGTAGACCTTTTGAAAAAGGCAGAATATCTAAAAGAAAAAATAAGGATAAGATTAAGTTCCTTAGAACCCCACCTTCTTTCCCCAGAGCTAATAGATCTTATGGCCGAATCTCCCTGGATATGTCCTCATTTTCATCTTCCTTTGCAAAGTGGAGATAAAGAGATTCTTGAAAGGATGGAAAGAAAATATACTCCTCATCAATATAAAGAGCTGGTGAGAGAAATTAGAGAAAAAATACCCTCCATAGCTATCGCCAGCGATGTTATGGTAGGCTTTCCCGGGGAGAGGGAATCGCATTTTAACAATACCTATCAATTTCTTCAAGATTTGGGATTTAGCCGACTCCATATATTCAGGTTTTCTCCTCGCACAGGGACTAAAGCCTATTCTATGCAGCCCCGGGTAGATGAGAAAACAAAAAAGCGAAGAAGTAAGTTATTAAGAGATTTGGCAAAGAAACTTTCTCGGGATTTTATTTCTCAATTTTTAGGTAAAACCTTAAGGGTGCTGGTAGAAGATAAGCGGGACCCTGAAACTGGCTTACTTACCGGCTACACAAATAACTATATCCGAGTCCTCTTAGAGGGAGAAGAAAAGCTAAAAAATAAGCTGGTTAGGGTAAGATTAACCAAGATAAAAGATGGAGTAGCGATGGCAGAGGGGTAGCGGTTTGATTTATGGCTAAATAGCCAAGGATATTAACCTAGGATATGGCTATTTACCCGAGCATATTATAACTCAGGTTATCAAACACTATGGGGTGAGAGGAAAATGAGACAGCCCAAAAGACTAAAAGATTTGAGTAAAAATGAATATAAAAGAATCCTGGAGAGAGCGACTTCGAAAGCAGAGAAAGTCCTTTTGCTGGTTATTCCCATAATAAAAGAAGTCAAAGAAAATGGTGATGAGGCACTGGTAAAATTCACCGCCAGGTTTGATAAAGTTAACTTAACTCCTCGGGATTTCATCGTTAGCAAAGAAAGAATAGAGGCTGCTTACAAGAAGACCAGCCCAGATG
>JAUVZS010000033.1:0-8722 GCA_030602435.1 Clostridia bacterium | reverse complement strand
TGATGAGCCTCCTATAATATACACATTTTGAGTATCTACCCATACATCAAATTCCGGCTTTCTGCCATAAAGAGTGAACCTGGAGGGAGCAGTTTGAAGAGCTTTTTCTAATACATACCCGGGAATCTTAACAATTTTTTTGTTAAAATCAACATCACAGCCGTTATCAGAGAATACTTCTAATGCTGGCTTATGTTCTACCCTTACCCCAACTTCTTCTAAAATTTTTAGAGTTGCCCGGTGAATATCTTGAATTTGATCATCACCAAGAACTCTATACTGTCCACCTTTCAGCTTACGAGTTGCCATAAAATAGCTCCTTTAATCTTTCTCCAATAGCTCTTTTATGCTTTTCAGTGATTCTCCAGAGTCCATGCTGGGAAAATATTCCAGTCCAAAACATCCCTCGTATCCTAACTCTTCAATACGCTTGATAATATGGGGATAGTTTAGCTCGCCAAAGTAAAGCTCGCCTCTTCCTGGAACACCAGCAGCATGAAAATGACCTATAATGTCAATATTTTGCTCAATAGTGGATATAACATTTCCTTCCATTATCTGCATATGGTAAACATCGTAAAGCAGGCGAATATTGGGATGGTTAATTTCCCTTATTATCCTGGCTCCCTCCCTGGCAGAATCAAGGAAATATCCCGGGTGGTCCACGTAAGTATTAAGTGGCTCAAGCAATAGGGTAAAACCCTCTTTTTTCACTTCTTTAGCCGCCTCACTTAAGGTAGATATGATACTGCTTCGCTGCTCTTTACGACTTTTTCCCTCTATTTCTTTTCCGGTGCAGGTTATGAGTTTACTGCATCCAATACTTCGAGCAAATTTAATAACTTCATCCAGATTCTTAAGATACAACCCCTGGTCTTTTGAATTTACCAAAGACCCACCCAAGGTGGCATCCCAGGCATTCAGTACCATGTTGTTTACCTTTAGTCCGCATTTGTCCAGGCTGGCTTTTAACTTTCTATCATTCTTAGCCGGTCCTGTAAGGTCATCTCCAGTCCAGGTGCATTCTTTGTGCCAGAGCTCTACTACAGTGTAGCCAGCCTGGGCAATCTTTTCAAGCCTTTCCTCCACAGGTAAAGAAGTAAACACTGTTTCCAGACAGACATCAAGTTCAACCATTATAACCTCCTTAGATAGGTCTCGCTGCGCTCGGCCTATCTCGTATCTCGTTGTTCGCATATCCTGGGTCAATATGCTCGGGTAAATAGCTTTAGCTATTTAGCCAATCTCGTATCTCGCACACCCTCACCCGAAAAAGTTCTCTATAAATATGCATCTGCTACTTTGCGAACGCCCTGGGCAATCATATGACAATCTTTCTCTGTCAACCGAGGAGGAATATCAATTTGGATGGACTTACTTAATAAATCCAGAGTCTTAGGCAGCATATCAGTTGAATACTTAATCTCTGGACCTTTATAGTAAGGGCAGGTGTAAGGGCAGCCCTCAGCAGTAGCTGTCCATTTGTTAATAATCATTTCCCAATGGGAATAAATGTGCCAGTCAGGCACTCCCTTATTATATATGGAACTTGCCTCAACTCCCTCTGCCCTTAAAGCTCCAGCAAATTTTTTTGTAAGCTCTGGCGTTGAAAGAGAGAAAAACAAAGCAATCCCCGTATCGCCTTCTGGATCATTTAGTCTTCGAAACTGGAGCCCCTTAATATGGGAAATGGCCTCTTTTATTCTTTTTTTATTTTCTCTCATTTTCTCAATTAGACCATCAAGGCGTCTTAATTGAACCCTGGCTACTGCCCCTGTTAACTCTGACATGCGATAGTTAACTCCTGGAAAAAGCTCTCCCTTATATCGGGCCGAGTTAAAACGCTTCCCCGGGCCTCCGGGACGCCAGCAGGCTGCTGCATCGTGATATCCTTGAGCTCTATCGTAGAGGAGCTCATCATCGGTGGTGAGTATGCCACCCTCACCGGCAGTAATTATTTTGTGATACTGAAAACTGAAGGTATTGCAATCTCCAAAGGTTCCTAAATATTTTCCCTTATAGCTTCCTCCACAGGCCTGAGCAGCATCTTCTACTACCTTTAAATTATGGTTTTTGGCTATTTCCATAATTTTATCCATATCGCAGGGAGCCCCCCGCATATGAACCGGTCTTACTGCTTTAGTGCGGGAAGTTATTTTACGCTCAAGGTCCCCGGGGTCCAGAGTAAGAGAGTCATCAACCTCGGCAATTACAGGAATAGCCTTAGCTGCAATTATCGCAGCACAGCTAGCGAAAAATGTATACCCAGGAATGATCACTTCATCTCCCGGACCAACCCCTACTGCTATAAGAGAGGCAATTAAAGCTGAGGTGCAGGAATTCACTGCTAGTGCATATTTTACTCCCATCTTTTTGGCAAACTCTTTCTCAAGTAATTTTACTCTGGAGGAAAATTCCTCTGGGCCGTAATAACGAAAAAGATACTTGTGGTCTAAAACTTCCAGCACAGCCTTCTTTTCCTCCTCCCCTACTTCCAGCCCACCGGGGAACATAGGTGGATTAGGCGTAGTCTTTGCTGGCTTTCCTCCTTCAATGGCAAGTTTTTCCCCTCTTAATTTTTCACTCATACTGTTATCCTCCTTTTAATTTGTATTTCGTTAGTTAAAATGTATCCAGACCCTCTAAAATACCAATTTTTCTATTTTGAGCAGTTCCGCCAATATTTTTAGTTTACTTTTTACATCTCCGTGAACCATAGCCCAGTGATGAGTGGCTCCACCTCTAACTACCTCATTAAAAAAATCATCTAGAGGAAAGCTAAATTTTATCTGCACATGAGGAAATCCTTCCACTCTTACACCGCCAGGGCCTGAAGCTTCGCCTGTAGCTATAATCATTTTAAACCCTTCTATTTTCGGAGCAATCTGTAGTAAGGTCACCTGACCTGGCTTAGCCGTAAACTCCATCCAGGCACCCTCAAACTCTGATGAACCCTGCAGCTCATAGTCGGGAGTAATTATAACACTGTCATCATTTTCAGCCAAACGAGGATTTTGAAGACCAGCATGGCCTGCTATAACAGAATTATCCGTCTTATCAAAGTTAAAAAATTCGGTAAACATAACCGGACTATTGGCCAACCTCTTAAGTACAAGCATGGCCACTGCTCCAGTAATATCACCTTCCATACTAATAACTATATCTTTTTCCTGAAGAAGAGGAAGATAAAGACAGGGACGAAGTCCCATGATTTTGTGGAGTTCTTCAGAGAGGTCATCAATGGCCAGGGCATCAAGGCAAAGTCTATCCACTAACTCTGCCACTCCCAGAGAAGCTCTAACTGTCTGATGTAGAGTTTTATCACTTACGCCCTTTATTTTATATCTTCTCTTGAGCTCATCCACATTAGCCTTGACCCTTGAGGCATCAATTTCCTGGGAAGCTGAGAGAAGCTGCTCTACTGAAATGTATTTTAGTGCAGGACCAAGTATGTTTGTTAAGTTAAATTCATCAACATATAAATCTGTCATCACTTCGCACCTCGAGGGAAGTAGGCCTACCTTAACTTCCTGAAGCTCTCCTACTAACTTTGCCGTCTGAACGTATTCTACAATATTATGGATGGTTTCTTCATCCTCTGGATCTCCCATGACAAAACCAAAATCTTTTCCCAATCTCTTCAGAGGTCCACTTGCCTGAAATAGCCCTACAGTGCCAGACCCTCTAAATAAATTCAAGGCACTTATTTTAAGCGGTAGTTTGCCGTAGGGAGAATAACACCATAAGAGAAGAGGAACTTCACCCATCTCACTTACGAGTTTTATCAAAGGTTGATCCTCACTCCACATTACAGGGCAAATTATTAAAAGTTCGATTTTTTCCTTTTTAAACTCCTCGATAGCTATCTCTGCTTCTCGTATAGAGGTCACTATCCCAGTATTTACTATCCCCATATGTTTTGAAAGTCTATTGACAATATTTTCTGCATCCTTCTTAATTAGCTCTGGGAGTTTTCTATAACTTTGGACCCTCTTATCCCAAAAACATTTTGCTGCCACTAACACTAAACCAACTTTTGCTTGCATTTTTTCCTCCGAAACTCCAAAGGAGTTTGCTGAATCTGGGTTAAAGAGCGGTACCAATACTCAGTAGCGTCCGTACTTGAGAGCGGTGTTGACCATCTCTTCAATATTCTCGAGTTTCGCTTTTGGCCCGATACTATCTCCGACGGAGAGCATATATCCGCCACCTGTAGCCGCGGCGTCAAGACAGCTTATGACCTCCTGGCGAATCTCCTGCTGCCTGCCACAAGCCATGGTAATCGCCGAAACATTCCCCTTTAGACAGAGCCGCTCCCCGTAAAGCTTCTTGACCTTGGTCAGATCAACATTACCAGTGGGGGGATGTTCCAGAGCATCTATTACATTTAAGTCTGTCTCGGCAAGCATACTAAGCCACTCGTTGCTCCTGCCGCAGACGTGGAACAGACTCAAGATCCCTGCCTTCTTGAGTAAAGCAGTAGCTTGTTGAATATAAGGAAGGGCATAGGTTTTAAAAAGAGTCGGTGAAATCACACTTGCCGAGCAGTTTGACCCGTGAATCATCACAAAATCGGGCTTAGGATCTAATTTAACTGCTGCCTCAAGATAGGCAAAGCTGTGAACCTGATAGTATTGGAAAATTTCCTCCATCAGCGCTTTTTCGTCATAAAGGTCGAAGATCACCTGTTCGATACCGCCATGGCGGTATTCCTGCCACCAGTCAATGGGAGTGTGGACAACCACCCCAACCACCCCACGGTCCCCAGCACGTGCATATTCTTCAAAGTACCGGGGGTGAACTGGCCACTCTTCTCCGAAATAGTCCTTGAACACCGGCCAATCGAGATGAAGGTCTTTGATGAACTTCTCGTGGGAATACTCAGGATTATGTCTGGGGTAACGGCGGCGCTGCTGAATCTGCCCCGAGGGTGCTTTTACGTTTGTCTCCACGATACGAACTTCTCCTTCCCGCCGCTTTCTCGTAGTAATCCGGACACTATCAGGTGGGTTGGGTTCAGGGATCCCGGCGGCATAATAGTACAGATCAAAGCCCAGCCGATCGCCCCAGGTAATCAGACTGCTCAGTTCAGTATGTCCTTGCTCCTGGTGTTCCCAGTAATCGAGGCCAGATATATCAGTCAGGGAATCAAAATCAAGGCCCGGCTCGACGGGGACTCGATCTGGCTCTCCGGTATTGGCGAAAGCTTTCTTGATGCGCTCTTTTCCTGTCATTGCTGCAATTCCTTCCACTTTTTTCTTAAACTGGTATTATTCGAATTGTTTCTATTCCCCAGCCTTTGATGGGCAAAGTTATAATATTACTTCCCTTTACCTTAAGAGAGCCTATATTTTCCTCTACTATATTTGTCTGGTAGGCTCTTGAAATCTTCAGAAATGGAAATTTTATCTCAAAAATACTCTCCTCTCCGCTAAATTCATGGAGCCTGATTATATATCCTTTCTTATCTTCTGCTTGTTTAATAGCCATCACCATCACATTTGGTTTGTCAACCTGGCAAAAGGTGAATTTCTTTAAGGGGAGGATACCTTTTTGATTTTTCTTTAAAATAATCGGAACCAATGGTGTAGAGTAACCCCATCCAAACCTGGTCGAGCGTAAAACATCAAATTTACCAGAATAGGTGAAGAGTGAAAAGTGAAAACTGAGTTTACCCCCCTGGCCTGGTCTAAAGTTGGTATTCCAGTAGTTATTCATTATATAAATGAAGAAATTAGTATTGGTTAAAGATAACTCCTCAAGCCATTTACCTGTATTTATGTCCCCTAAAGATACCAGGCCAGTTTCCCTGGAGGAAAAGACTAAGCCATAATCAGAATTTGATACATCCAACCAATGCTGGAAAGAATACCAATCTCGACAGGTGCCTGGAAGTTGATCTACCTCAGGACGCAAAATTGCGCCAGGAACATCCAGCTTGAATTCTCCTTTGTTAATATTAAGGGGGAAAGCATAGTATATCCCTTCTTTGGCAAGGGTCTCTTTTTTATCTATTGTGTTGATAAAATCAATCTTCTTTATGTTCTTGTAGAGCCTGATCTCCTGGTGTATTGAAGGAGCCATCTTTCCTCTAGAGATGGTAATTAAAGATTCTGATAATGGCCCATCCCTACTTATAATCTTTCTTACCCTGGCCGGGAAAAATCTTTTGTTGGCAGGTGGCTCTCCTCTATCATAAACGTATTCATTGACCTTATAGCTGCTTTCTTTATCCATCAGTTCCTGCCTCAATTTCTTGTCAAAAATACTTATTACCCCTCCTGTCTCAGGGTCTAAAGAAATCTTATAGTAGGAGTTCTCTATACTATTTTTTTCTTTTTCCCCTTTATCAAAACTGGTTTTCTCTACATGGGGTAATATTTTGTAACTTTTATAACCAAGGCCAGGAACTTCCCTGGCTATAAACATAATCCTGTAAATCTTTTCCTCTGGCAAATAATCTACAATTTGATAGGGTAAAGACTCATCCGTCTTTACATCTTTTATTTTGAAATTACCATCATTGCATATATTCAAAGGAAGGGAAAGATTTACCAGATCTGTTCTGGGCCAGGATAGAGAATTGAAAACAGCTATATAATGGCATCCATCCTCTGTTTTAATATTTGAGGCAATTCTGGTTAAACTTTTTTTCAATATATCTGTGGTTATCCAGGATGCATCATAGGCAAAGGAGGATTTTATTCTCCAATGGATTTTAGTTGGATAAGAATGCGGATTTCGGAAACAATCATGCATACCCCAGGTATGCTCATCAAATAACATCATATTTTCATAGGCTTTGCTAATATCCTCTGAAGGATAGCCAGATTCTTTATTTATAGAAAATGCCAGACTGGAGAATTTTTCCCCTGAGGCTAACTCCTCATGAGTAACCCTGTTTAGGCCTGTCTCATAGGCAGAAGAGGCAGGACCATCTGCCCACCAATCTGTCCAGTCACCTTTGCAGGAGGGAAATCTTTTATCATAAGCCCTTTCCATGTATTGGAAAAACTCAGCGTTTGTACTTATTATTAATTTAGGATAAGCCCATTGTTTATTCCATTCTCTTGCCGTCTCAACTATCTTAAAAGTTGGTGGAAGGTTATCTCCCAGGATCCCTGAAGGTGCACGTAATTGAATGGCATCATAGGGATAGCTTTTCTTCGCCAATAGCTCAAGATGTTCAGGTAAAGCCCTGTCAGGAATCTTTAAAAGATGCTTTATATCTTCATTATGGAAGGATAGTACATATTCACGTAGATTTTTGTATTCTTTGCGGAAATCCTCCACGCACCCCAATAGGAAGCCCTCAAGATAGGTATAATCTAAATCAGCATTCCAGGCAAGGACTCTACTCCCATCCGGAGATTCCCAGTAAAATGGCCTGGGCAGGTAAGGAGCCTTTGCTCTTAGCTGATTATTTTGGGAGTAGGTTTGATTAACTGCTGTAGATAAATACCTTATACCAGCTTTTGAGAGGAGCTGGGGAAGAATCCAGGAATGGCCTGGCATATCTGTAGTCATTGCCGTTTTAATGGGACTTTTGTACTGTCTTTTGAGCTCAAAGGTATAGTATAATGATCTAATAAGCTCCTCACTGCTGACTAAAGGCGAAGACAGAGCTGCAAAAAGAGCTGTCACCTCAACTCTTCCTTTTCTTACCAGTTCCAGAAAGTCTTTGCTCCGTGTTCGGGGATCATCAAGGTAGTGCTTAACAGCCCATGCAGTATCGCAGGTCCACCTGAACCTGGCTTCTTCCGGGTAGTCTTCTGTTTGTCTACAGTATTCAATGATGTTATCAAAATATCTTTTATGTTTAGCCACTACCACGGGTTGCAGGTCAGTATATCCAATATCATGGTGAGAAAATGGAATTAAATGAATCTTCCAATGTCTTTTTCTCTCTATAACCCTTTTATGCATCCATTTTGAGGAGCCTACAATTAAGCTGAAGGCAGCTGCAGTAGGCTTATCAACCTCTGGAATACTAATAGAATGTACACTTACTCCTTTTGTAATTAAAGGGATGTCAAAACAGAGATTTCTCTCTGGCATATCTACCGTCAGCTTGCCATTTTTCAAGGTGCCCTGGTTATTCTCTATCTTTACTGAAAGTACCTGCTTCAAATTACTCCCTTCTCTTATAAAAAGTGGAGTATTTAGGACTTGAAGTTTGATTCCTTGACTTTTCTCCAACTTACACCTTCCCTGTCAAAAAATTTAGTATTGTGGATTTTTTCCATATCGGCGAGCTGCCTCTATCATTGTCTTAACGTTTTCCGAAGGAGTTCCCTCTATCAAAGGACTTCCATTAGAGATGATAAATCTTCCCTTTTGAGCCGCTAAAAGTTGTTTTTTGACCGCCTTTTCCACATCCTCTGGCCTTCCTTTAACTAATACCTCATAGGGGTCAATATTTCCAAAAAGGGTAATTTCTTCATTTAATATTTCCCTGGTTTTCAAAATATCCATACTAAATCCCTTTCTATTTTCTTCAACCATTAAAGCTTTTATTCCGATTTTGTTGATATATTTTATAAGAGGATTTATGTCGCCGAAGAAACAGAGCATTGGGAACATCCCCATTTTAGAGATTTCTCTAAAATATCTTTGATGAATATCAAAAAGTATCTCCTCGTACATCTTAGGTGATATTAAATCGGAGGAGAACTCTGCCTCAGAAATAATAAAGGCATCACAGCCAGCCCTAGCATAAGCT
>JAUVZS010000234.1:0-3226 GCA_030602435.1 Clostridia bacterium | reverse complement strand
TCTGGAAAAAGAGAAATGCGCTGGCTGCAGCCAGTGTTACCTGAATTCAACGGGAGGAATTTGCCCGGTAATAAACTGCGCCAAAGGGCTTTTAAATGGCCCTTGTGGAGGGGCAAAAGATGGTAAATGTGAGGTAGACTCCAACCTTGACTGTGCCTGGGAAAAGATCTATGAGCGCGTTAAAAAACAGGGGAAAGGATTAACCCTGGAATCCATCCAAATAAGGGATTACTCTAAACCACTCTTAAAACTTAAGGCAGAGTTATCTTTGCAGAATCAAACTCTCCGAGAAGAAAGCTTTTATGGAGGCTTATATCCTCCAGAGAAAAAGGAAGAGACCGAAGATAAGAAAATAGAGAATTTTCCAGAGCCGAAGGTAGTGACTATTTTTCTTTCTCAACATACGGGAAGAAAAGCCAGGCCCCTGGTTAAATTAGGTGATAAAGTAAAAATGGGAGAGAAGATTGGGGAAGCTCAAGGCTATATTTCTGCTCCCATCCATTCAAGCATAAGTGGAACGGTAATTTCTCTGGAAGAGCGACCTCATCCTGCATCTCAAACAAAGGATTTAGCCGTAATAATAGAAAATGATGGAAAGAATCAGCTTCACTTCTCAATTCAGCCTCGGAAAGATTTCAAGAACCTGACCAAGGAAGATTTATTAAAAATAATAAGAGAAAAGGGCATCGTAGGTCTTGGCGGGGCGATGTTCCCAACCTATGTGAAGCTTTCCTCTCCTAAGCCTATAGATACTTTAATTATTAATGGGTGTGAATGCGAGCCTTATTTGAGCTGTGATAACCGAATTATGATTGAGCATCCTAAAGAAATTTTTACAGGTATAAGGATAGCCAGCAAAATCTTGGGGATTAAGAAAATCTTTATAGGGGTTGAGGATAATAAGCCAGAAGCTCTGGCGAGCCTAAAGGATTCTTTGGATAGGCCTTCATCCCTTGAAATAATAAGCTTAAAGACCAAATATCCTCAAGGTGCGGAAAAGATGTTGGTCAAGAAAATTACTAATAGAGAAGTTCCTGAAAAGGGACTTCCTTTAGATGTGGGAGTAGTGGTTTTAAATGTGGGTACAGTCCTCGCTATTTATCAGGCGGTGGTAGAGGATCTGCCTTTAATTCAAAGAGTGGTAACTATCTCGGGAGAAAATTTAAGTAGAGAGGGAAATTACCTGGTGAGGATAGGAACCCCGTTTAAGGATATTATCCAATATTGTTTTGGCGGGGAAGGGAAGGAACTCCTTGAGAGATACGAATTAAAAATGGGTGGTCCCATGATGGGGGTCTCTCAGGTAAACTGGGATTCAGCTCTTATTAAGGGGACGACAGGACTTACCTTTTTGAAGAAATATCCTATAGAGGCCTCCCCAGAAAGGGATTGCATAAGATGTGGCCGCTGCGTAGAGGTATGTCCTATGGAGTTATATCCCCTTTATTATGCTTTTTATGGGAAAAAGGAAGAGTGGGGAAAGGCAAAAGAGTACAAGGTAGAAAATTGTATAGAATGCGGGTGTTGTGAGTTTATCTGCAGCTCAAAAATTTCTCTTTTAAGTCTTATAAAGAAGGAGAAGCAATATGCTAGCAGCTCAAATAAAACCTGAGGAAGAGGTACTGGCAAAAATTTTTGGAAAAAAGGTTTTTATCTTTGAATGTATTGGCTGCGAGGAGGTTTATTTTCCCAGAGAAGATGTGGGAAAGTTTATAAAGGAGCTAGAGGAGGAAATTACGGGAAAGGCAGTTCTTGATTACTTGTGTAACAGGGAATTTGTCAGAGAATATCTTCAGGCCTACTCCCCAGAAATAAAAAGAGCCGAGACAGTTCTTGTCTTCTCCTGTGGGGTAGGGGCTCAGGTTATCTCCTCCTTATTGGAAGATAAAACTGTCTATACAGGCTGTGATACCCTTTATTTAAACGGCTTTCAAGGTCTTAGGGTTCAAGATTTTAATTGCAATCAGTGTGCAGAATGTTATTTAAACTATACAGGGGGAATCTGCCCCATTACAAATTGCTCTAAAGGACTCTTAAATGGTCCCTGTGGAGGAGCGAAGGATGGAAAATGTGAGATAAATTCAGAAGCTGACTGTGCCTGGATCCTGATCTATAAAAGGCTGAAAAAATTAGGCAAGTTGGATATATTAAAAAGAATTTTGCCAGCGAGAGATTACAGCAAGATAATTACAGAATCCCTAGCACGAGAAGGAGTTAAAGAATGAGTTTTGCAGAAAAGTTAAAAAGTGGAAAGTTTCTTGTTACCTCTGAGGTGGGACCTCCTAAAGGAGTAAATATCGATAAGTCCCTAGAGGAGGCAGAAATTCTAAAGGGAAAAGCTGATGCTTTCAATGTTACTGACCTGCAGAGTTCAGTAATGAGGCTCGGCTCATTAGTAGTTTGCCATCTTTTAGTAGAAAGGGGACTGGAGCCAATTTTCCAGCTCACCTGTCGGGATAGAAATAGGCTTGCTCTTCAATCAGATCTACTAAGTGCCTATGTTTTAGGGATAAGGAATGTCCTGGTTTTAACTGGAGACCATCCTATTTTGGGAGACCACCCGGGGGCAAGACCTGTCTTTGACTTAGATTCAGTGAGCCTTTTGGAGGTTGCCTCTGGCTTAATGGAAGGAAAGGATATGAAGGGGAATGAGTTGGATGGGAAAGTAGAGTTTTGTCTTGGGGCAGTAGTTAATCCTGGGGCAGATCCATTGGAGCCTCAGTTAATCAAGATGGAGAAAAAGATTGAGGTAGGAGCAAAGTTTTTCCAGACCCAGGCGGTCTATGATCTGGAAGAATTTGAAAAATTTATGAAAGAGGCAGAAAAGTTTAAAGTTCCCATTCTAGGAGGGATAGTCCTCTTAAAATCAGCAGGAATGGCCAGATATATGAACAAGAATGTTGCCGGAGTCTCTGTTCCAGAAAAATATATCAAAATGATGGCCGAGGCAAAAAAAGAAGAAAGAGCTAAAGTGAGCATCCAGATAGGTGCTGAATTAATTAAAGGAATGAAGGGACTTTGCCAGGGAGTTCATATTATGCCTCTAGGATGGGAAAGACATGTTCCCAAGCTCCTGGAAGCTTCCGGACTTTCTGGACGCAGATAAACGCAGATATACGCTACCCGCTAAACGCTAGATAAAGGAGGATTTTTAAAATGGTATATGAAGACCGTGTTCCATCCGAAGAGGAATTAAAAGCAAAGAAAGCAGTGGGAGAAACTTTTG
>JAUVZS010000070.1:0-6435 GCA_030602435.1 Clostridia bacterium | reverse complement strand
AACTTTCCTATTTTCACAAAATAAAGAGTTGTTGCCCATTCATTCCCCCTCACCTCAATCCTCTCCCCCAAGGGGAGAGGAGATGATGAGGATGTAAAGCGGGAATTCCAGGTGCCATACATAGTTAGTTCCTTACGTAAGATACTTGAGATAAGCTCATCAGAAAGAATTACCTCTCCCCTCATATTTCCTAAAAAGATTACCTTACCGCCTTTTCTGGCTATCTGGATAGACTGTTTAAAGGTGATGGGGGTTCCTGCTGCTTCAATACTTACATCGACACCCCTTTGCTTGGTTTTTTCTAATATACTTTTTACTGTATCCCTTTTGCTGGCATTGATAACCTCTGTAAAACCATATTCTTGAGCTACTCTTAATTTTTTCTCTACGATATCAACTAAAAATATCTGATCAGCTCCCCATATTCTCACCCACTGAGCTAAAAGAACTCCGATAGGCCCTGTTCCCAGAATAGCTATTCTATCTCCCACCTCCATCTTTGCCCGACGCAAGGCGTGCAAAGCTACCGAGGCAGGTTCAGTTAAAGCTGCCTCCTCAAAGCTTACTCCGGGAGGAATTTTAATTAAGTTTTCTCTCGGAACCTTTACATATTCAGCAAAGCCACCGTTACATCTAGAACCTAAGTAATTATAATTATCGCATAAATTATACTCTCCTACCTGACAATGAGGACACCTATAACAGGGTAGGAGAGGAACTGCTACCACTCTATCCCCATTTTTAAAACTTACACCCTCACCTTTCTTCTCAAGGTTTGAGACTTTCCCTCTTATCTCTGCTACTTCTCCAGAGAGCTCATGCCCGGGAATAAGAGGAAAAGAATAGGTTCCTTTTTCCATAACTCTAGTTATATCCGAGCCGCAAATCCCACAAGCCTTTACCTTAATCAGAGCCTCTCCCTCTTTTATTTGAGGAAGAGGGACTCCCTTAAATCTTAAATCACCTATTCCATAAAGCACTGCTGCCTTCATCATTTTATTCCTTGATATACTTTGGCCACGTTTCAAAAACTTCTGTAAAAGTTACCCTTAAAATGAGTTCATTTTTTATCTTCCCTATATTCACGTTAATAAATCAACGTAGTCTCTATTCAGAACTATTTCGGCCTTTAGTTAAGCCGGTTTCAGAACCCAGGGCGGAATACTTGCCAAATCTGTAACCCACTGCTCTAATATCCATCTATGTTTAACAAGCCCTTCATACATATCCTCTCCCATACTCTTTCGCCAACTCTGGAGTAACTTCTCTAAAGATTTTCTGTTGTGTTTAGACTCCTTTATGCCAAAACGAAATCCATAGCTGCCACTACAACGAGCTATTCTAACAACTATTTTATTTATACCCCTTTTGAGCTTAGTTTGGACCAAGCTATTGAATACCATACTGAAACGATGGGAACGGGATGAGAGAACTTGTTTTCCATTTATCCATATTTTTATTCCATCGCTGCTGCCCACCTGAAGCCAGATATCTCGTTCCTCTGGAGATTTTAAATAGCTGAGCAGATATAACACTGCTGGACCTTTCATCCCAAAGATAGCATCGAGATCTATTCGATCCTCTCCAGCTTGGATTATTTTGCGTTCAAAAAAGACGTTCGATTCTAAACCCGGAGTTACTCGGTCTATATCAGGTTCTGGAAGATACTCATAATCTGACAGAGCCTTGTCAATTATAGCCTCATCAACGAAGAAGGGATCTATAGTAGTCCAAAATGGACCCAATACAGTCCAAATCCTCTTACCAGCTATTCCAAAAATAGCGGAGCTGGCTTCTTTTCCACCGCTAAATAAAGTAGCTTTAAGTTCGTTTGCCTCTGGCATCTCTTCGATTGATTTAGGTACCCACAAGGAGAAAGAAAAAGCTCGATGAGTAGAGCCAGGTACCCTAACTGGATAAACAGAAGGTTCTATTTGCCAGTCTTTTGGACCTTCCAATTGCAACTCACCATTAAAAAATTGAGTAAGATTATTGTGTATCAAAATATTGATTTTTTTATCTTCTTCATATCCTATAGCAGGAAGCCCACAGTAATCCATCTTTAACTCCACTCTGGGAAGGGGAGGACTTGTCTTGATTTGTCTTGCAAGAGGTGGAGTATCCATAATTTTAATTTCTTCGTTTCCTTGCTTAGTCATTGCTATGCCTATCTCACAAGTTTCCTTAGCCAACACTGATAATCGATTTTTTCGTTTTAAATTTATAATTCCCCAACCCATCTTAAAATCATCCCCGATAGGCTCTTTCCATTTAGAGGGAATAGCATTGGCACCTATAACTACTCCAATAATTGCTCCAACAGTAGCGCAAGTACAATCAGTATCATAGCCGCTATTTAGTGCTAGGAGAATCGCTTTCTCAAAATTATTATTCCCATAGAGTAAAGACATAATAACAATGGCTAGATTTTGAATGACATCAGTAGGATCAGGGTGGCCATATTTATCCAAAATGAGTTGTCTGGTAAATTTCCAATTTTGATATTGCTCACACCAAGTACTAACATCTTTCATACATTGGAATAATTCAGACTTATCTGGTATATATTTTAATCCTACACCCAGTAATTTTTTCGGATTATTTTCAACGAAAGCAGCTGCTTGTATGGCAGCCAGAAATTTCTCTGCCCAAACTCCATTTCGAGCATGATCAATTACGGCATCCTTTTCTGCGTATTCAGCAGCTAATCCAGGATTGCCAGGACAAATGAACCCCCAGATTTCTGAGCGAATGGGAGCACCCATACTTTCCATAAAATAATCATTGTTAAACCAGCCAGAAACGGGTGGCTTTATGTTTCCCCGGAAATTTTTCATGGCATAACTATATTCATTAAAGGGATAAATAATGTGCTTCATCCATTCTTTTACCAAATCCTCACTGGTGATATAAAGTCCTCGTTCTTGAAGCGCATGTAGCCAGACTAGCTGAAAATCGGTGTCGTCATTTTCGGCTGCTTCGGTAGGAATCCGAGGGTAGTAAGTTAAATCATTTAACTCTATCTGTCCCTCAACTGGTCCCCCAAGGGTACCCCCGATAAACTTTCCCAACCACCCACCGTAGACTTTGTTAAGATACATCTCGTACTTCATTTTTTCAGCCATTTTTCTTCTCCAATTTTATTCTTCTAGGCTCTCATTTAACTTCAAAACTTCCTTTTAAACGTATATCTTCCGAAGAGCTTCCTATCATTACCTCAAAAATACCCCTCTCCACAACCAAATCCATATTAATGTCATAAGAAGCCAAATCTTGTGGGGTAAGAGTGAAGTTTACTATTTTCCTTTCACCTAACTCAAGAGTTATTTTCTTAAAGCCTTTGAGTTCCTTGATGGGTCTGGCTAGGGTGGCTACTATATCATTAATATATAATTGAACTACTTCATCTCCTTTGTACCTGCCCACATTTTTTACATCTACACTGATATTCAATTTTTCTTCAGAGCTTATTTTTTCAGGGTTTATTTTGAGGTTACTATATTCAAATCTGGTATAACTTAATCCATAGCCAAAGGAAAATAGGGCTTGCTTTCCCCTTAAGTCGACATAATCATATACCCTGCCTGTGGGTTTATGATTGTAATAAAGGGGAAGCTGGCCAACTGTTTTAGGAAAAGTAATGGGTAACTTCCCCCCAGGGTTATAATCACCAAATAAAACATCGCCAATGGCACTTCCTCCTTCTTCTCCTGGATACCAGGCCTCAACTACGGCCCCTACATTATGCATCCATTCACTCATAGTGATAGCGCTTCCATTGATAAGCACCACAACTACAGGTGTTCCTGTATTATATATTTGTTTAATCAATTCTTCCTGCACTCCGGGCAAATCTAAATTACATCTATCTTCACTCTCACCTTCTGTTTTTTCAGAATTTCCTACAAACAAAATAGCTACATTAGATTTTTTGGCTATTTTTACAGCTTCCTCAAAACCTTTCCTGGAATTTCCGGTTAATTTGCAGCCTTGGGCAAAATAAACTTCTGTATTTTTAGGAACCTTATTTTTAATTCCTTTTAAGGGTGTAACTACCTTTATCCCATAGCCACTAAATCCTCCGAGTCTTATTTTATTTGCGTTAGGGCCTATGACGGCAATAGATCTTAAATTCCCAGCCAAAGGTAAAATATCATCATTTTTTAATAAGACTATCGCCTCTCTGGCTGCTTTTAAAGCCAGTTTTCTATGTTCTTTAGAGCCGCAAATCTTTTCCGCGTATTCAGGGTCAACATAAGGGTCTTTAAATAAGCCCAACCAAAATTTGACTCTTAAAATTCTGCGAGTGGCCTCGTTAATTACCTCCTCGGACAGTTTCCCTTCTTTGACTAACCTTAGAAGTTCCTCAAAACAATCGGTCTCGGCAATCTCCATATCTAATCCTGCCTCCATAGCTTTTTTAGCCGCTTCAGCTTTTGTCCTGGCAACTTTGTGCAGAGTATGTATATGTAAAACAGAACTAGCATCTGAGAGCACGAACCCTTCAAACCCCCATTCTTTTCTTAAAACATCTGTTAAAAGCCACTTATTCGAAGAGCAGGGTACACCATCAAGAGAGTTATAAGCGGCCATAATTGATAAAGCACCCGCTTCTTTTATACAAGCTTTGAAGGCAGGAAAATAGATTTCTCTTAGGATTTTTTCAGAAAAATGGATCTCATGGCTATCTCTTCCACCATCTCCTACAAAGTTTGCCACAAAATGTTTGGGAGTTGCCACTACTTTCTCACCTTGAATCCCCTTTACAAAAGCCACGGCTATACGAGAGGTTAAATAGGGATCTTCTCCATAAGTTTCCTCTGTTCTACCACATCTTGGATCCCTGGCGATATTGATGGTAGGGGAAAGGCACTGGTGAATACCGCGCGCTCGCGTTTCCTTTCCAATGGCTGTAGATACTTCTTCCATTAAATCTGGGTTCCAGCTGCTGGCCAGAGCTATTGACTGGGGAAAAATTGTAGAGCCTTTAGCCATACATCCATGTAAGCATTCATCATGGATTATTACGGGTATTCCTAAGCGAGTTTTCTTAAGGATAAATTTTTGAATCTCGTTAGCAAATTCTGCGCTTTCTTTGGGAGAAAATCCTCTGAGGGGATAACTCAATTCGCCTATACTATATTTTTCCTTTTCTATTACTACCTCTTTGCCATGTTTTTTCCAGTAATTAGCTGATATGGCTTCTAAAATGTCTCTTTCCTCAAGAAATAGTTGTTTCCAAAACATCTCCCAAAAGAAATCCCCAAATTTTTTTCTTTCATCTGCTGACAAACCCTCAGAAAGCCTGGAGAATATTCTCCATATATGGGTTTCTCTTGTCTTTAATTGGCTAGTTTTTTCCTCCAAAGTCATTTTAGAAAGTAAATCCTCAATTTTTTGCTCCATGGGCAGATCAGGATTTAAATAAAAATGAACTTCCTTTGTCCCCATTTTATCGGTCCCTCCTCTCTTTTTCAATTAAGTCCATCCTGTATGGGAAAGTAGTTCCTTGGCCTCTTTTTCCGAGGAACAAGTAGTGAAGATCAATAACCCTTCTGGTTCAAGATTCTTCAGGACAAAATCAACTTCTGCAGGTTGACAGAGAACTTGAATGGCTTTTTTCTTAGCCTGAATTTTCCGATATATGGGTATCCATCTAGCTACGCCTTCTTTCACCATACCTGCACCGGGAACCCACTGGATGGCATTAAGGCGAGGAATTTCCAGGAGCATATCCAGGTGTTTCAAGGCATCCGGGCCATCTAAGTGATAGATAGAATAATCTAAATAATTAATTTCATTCACTAATTCCTCCAGGAAAAACTCCCGGTACATTGAAGGGGAAATAAGGCAGGTAAGGTCATTTTGCACTGAATATCCCTTTCCTGGAAACCAGAGGTTTATCCAACTAGAAGTGCCTTCCTGCTTGCCTGCCGTAATCTGGTAACTTTCCTCATAGACCTTATGCCAGACTTTCCCAAGGAGTTTCATGGCTTTTTTGACACCTTCTGGATTGTCAATTAGGTCCAGGCACACTTGCTGGGGATTTCCTCTTAGAACGGCTAATGAATCCATACCAGCATGAATATCGGTTGTGCTGACAAAGTACTTTCCTTGTGATCGCTCTAAGGCATAACTTATAAACTCTTTAGTTTTTTGCCAATAGAAGTTTTTATCTTTGATTTGAATCACGGATAAATCGGAATAATCTATAAGTATTGGATTATCCCATTTTGCCCAGGAGACAGGTGGTGGTTCTTCCACATTTGCCCCCCAGATATTCAAAGTGGGTAAGAAAATAGGGGAAAATTCTATATCCGCACCCATATAAGCGGAGAAGACATCAGTGCCAAAGTTTGGCCAGTAGCAGGGGAAAGCTACGCCACCAAAAAAAGTAGCTTGGAAAATTTCCTCAGCACATCCAATAACTTTTTC
>JAUVZS010000171.1:0-4081 GCA_030602435.1 Clostridia bacterium | reverse complement strand
AAAAGATAAGGGTTAAAAGAGCAATTATAAATAAATTAGGTAGAGCTCCTCATAAATTTGGGGAACAACTTAGGGGCGAATATAAGAAATATAGAAAGCTCGCAGTCGGAGACTACAGAGTAATTTATAAGGTAGTAAAAGATAAAGTTTTGGTTCTTGCAGTGAAGGTAGGTATTCGTAGAGATTTTGAAGTATATATAGATTTATCTAAGCAATTAAAAAAAATATAAAAGTTATATTTCCGCTAAGACCTTCTTTATTCTCTCTATATCTTCTGGCGCCTGTGCTCCTAAAATATTTGCTTTTCTGTCTATACGGCGCAAAAGGCCTTGCAGGACTTTGCCCGGCCCCACCTCTATAAATAACTCTATCCCACTAGAGATAAGCCTCCTCATAGAGTCTTCCCAGAGGACAGGGTGATCCATTTGCTTCCTTAAAGCTTTCTTGATTTCTTTGGCTGTGGATGCTTCTTTCCCAGAGACATTGGCGATTATGGGAAAGGTGGGATTAGAAAAATGGATTTTATCTAACTGGCGAGAAAACTCTAAAGCTGCTTTTTCCATTAAAGAGGTGTGGAAGGCACCACTTACAGAAAGAGGAATTACTCTTTTTGCTCCTTTTTCTTTTAACTTTTGGCTAGCTTTTTTGACGACTTCTTTTTTCCCCGAGATAACAATCTGAGAAGGGGAATTGAAGTTTACTGCCTCTATTCCCTCCATGTTTTGACAAACTGATAAGACTACCTCTTTTGAGAGGCCAATCACAGCAGCCATTACTCCATCGTGAGTTTTTGCTGCCTCCTCCATCAACTCTGCCCGCCGGAGAACTAATTTTAAGGTAGTAGGATAGTCCAGAACCCCGGCAGCAAGCAGGGCACTGTATTCTCCTAAGCTGTGTCCAGCTGCTACAATTGGTTCTATATGATTTTTCTTTAAAATTCTGGTGGCAATCCAATTTATGGTGAGAATAGCCGGCTGGGTATTAATGGTTTTTTTCAAATCCTGGTCAGGTCCTCTAAAGCACAGCTTTTTAAGGTCAAAGCTTAAGACTTCCTCTGCTTCAGAGAAGATATTTTTAGCTTCAGGAAAGGTTTCATAAAATTCCTGGCCCATACCTGGGTATTGAGAGCCCTGTCCAGGAAACAAAAAAGCTATTTTTTTCATGTCAGAGCAATGGCCTTATCATCCTCATCTAGCCTGATTATGCGTAGACCCGAGGTATTTCTTCCCATGGTAGATATCCCTTTGGCTGCCAGGCGAATACTTTTTCCCTTCTGGGTAATAACGATTATCTCATCTTCTTCTCCCACTTTTTTTCTTATTTTTTTTATTCCTATTACCTCTCCTTTATGAAGAGAAAGACGTATATTGATGATTCCCTTCCCTCCCCTTCTTGTCTTTCTGTACCTACCAAAAAGAGTTCTCTTTCCATATCCTTTAGAGGTGATAGTGAGAAGAGACCCATCTTTTTCTACAACCACAGCATCTTTTACCTCATCTTCTTCTTTTAAAGAAATTCCCTTCACTCCTCTAGATACTCTTCCTGTAGGGCGAACATTCTCCTCGGAGAAGTGGATAGCTTTACCTTTTTTTGTGGCAAGGAGTATATCTTGATCGCCCTCTGTTAAGAGAACCTTAATTAACTTATCCTCATCCTTTAAGTTAATTCCTTTTATTCCTCTTTTCTGGAGATGAGAATAAGCAAGAAGAGGGGTCTTTTTGACCATGCCTTTTTTGGTTACCATAAAAAGATACTCTGAGGAGTCAAAATCATTTACAGCCAGGGTAGTAGTGATTGTCTCTCCTTTTTCTAAAGAAAGAAAATTAACCATGGCTCTGCCTTTTGCTGACCGTTTCTTCTGGGGAATCTCATAGGCCCTGACCCAATAAATTTTTCCTATATTGGTGAAAAATAAAAGAATAGAATGGGTGTTGGCAATAAATAAATCTTCTATAAAATCTTCTTTCTCCACGAGCATTCCTCTTACTCCCTTACCTCCTCGCCCTTGCCGCTTATAAGCCCTCAGAGGAGTGCACTTTACATAGTCGCGGAAGGTAGTGGTGATGACAATATCTTCTTTTGCAATCAAATCCTCCGGTTTAAATTCTAATTCTTCCTTTTTTTTCTTGATTCTGGTACGGCGGGGGTCCCCATATTTTTTCTTAATTTCCAGAAGCTCTTCCTTGATAACTGCCCAAATTTTTTCCTCACTAGCCAACATTGTCTCTAACTCTTCTATTTTCTTTACTGACTCCTGGTAATCCTTTTCGAGCTTTTCCCTTTCCAGACCGGTTAAGCGCTGCAGTCTCATATCCAGGATAGCTTGAGCCTGTAATTCAGTTAATTCTAAGAGTTTGATGAGCCCCTCTTTAGCTTCTTTAGTATCAGAGGAAGACCTTATAATCTGAATTACCTTGTCTATTTTAGCTAAGGCTTTCCTCAAACCTTCTAGAAGATGAGCTCTTTTTTTCTCTTTGGTTAATAAAAACCGGGTGCGGCGGGTGACCATCTTCTTGCGATGTTTAAGGTAGTAGTTGAGCATCTGGGCAAGAGTTAAAAGGCGGGGCTTTCCCTTTACCAGGGCCAGGAGGATAACTCCAAAAGTTACCTGAAGAGATGTATGTTTATAAAGTTGATTTAAGACGACTTTAGCATTGACTTCCCGGGAAATTTCAACTACGATTCTTGTTCCTTTTCTGTCGGATTCATCCCGCAGACTCCTGATGCCTCTTATTCTATTATTCTGGGATAAATCAGCGATTGTCTTTACTAATTTAGCTTTATTAACCTGGTAAGGAAGTTCGGTAATAATAATACATTCTTTCTCTTTTATCTCTTGGGTGAGGACCTTACCGCGCAGGGTGAGCTTTCCCTTTCCTTCTCTGTAGGCTGTTCGAACCGCTTCCTCACCTATAATGGTTCCCCCTGTAGGAAAATCAGGAGCCTTGATGACTTCCAAAAGCTCATCCAGAGAGATATCAGGATTCTCAATCATTTTTATGCAGGCGTCTATCACTTCACCTAAATTATGAGGGGGAATGTTTGTAGCCATACCCACTGCTATTCCTGAGCTACCATTTAGAAGCAGGTTAGGTATTTTTGCAGGGAGGAGAGAAGGTTCTTTTAAGCTATTATCAAAATTAGGAATAAAATCCACTGTCTCCTTATCTAAATCCTGGAGCAGCTCCTCAGTTATAAAAGAGAGTTTTACCTCGGTATATCTCATGGCAGCCGGAGGGTCTCCATCTGTAGAGCCAAAATTTCCCTGCCCATCAATTAAAGGATATCTTAGAGAGAATTCCTGAGCCATTCTCACCAGAGTATCATAGACAGCCACATCCCCGTGAGGATGATATTTACCCAAAGTTTCCCCCACCACTCTGGCTGATTTCCTATGGGGTTTGTTAGGAAGTAATCCTAAACCCTGCATGGCATAGAGGATTCTTCTCTGCACAGGCTTTAGTCCATCCCGCACATCAGGCAGTGCTCTTCCTATAATTACGCTCATAGCGTAATTAAGGTAAGAGGTCTTCATTTCCTCTTCTAGATATAGCGGTGTAATTTTACCTTCCATAGCCATTGGTAAACTTCCTTCCTTAATAGTTCATTGTTCATAGTTCATTGTTCATTGACTTATTGAACGTTTTAAACCACTAAGCATTTTTGATAAATCGGTTAGCCTGCCTTCTAAATCTGTATATCTTTTTTGATTCAGATACTCCTGCTTTAGTGATATTCGTAGTATTGTAACACATTCAAAAATAGAACCTCTAGCCATATCTATGAATCTATTAAAATCTTTCTTAGTTCTTGCAGAGCCTTCAGCAATATTCACTGGAATCGATACGGCTGCTCTCCTTAGCTGGCTTGTTAAGCTAAACATCTCGTCTCTTGGAAAAGTCTTTGTTAATAAATAGATATCATTAACAAACTCGTTTGCTTTATTGTAAACATTTAGTTTCTCAAAACTAAATCCCATTCTTCCTCTTTCGATGAACTATCAACTACTTGTTGTGGCTTCTGTGGTTTTTTCTTGTTTTTGCCGATGAACTATGAACAATGAACCATGAACTACTTGTTG
>JAUVZS010000236.1:0-3157 GCA_030602435.1 Clostridia bacterium | reverse complement strand
CTGATCGATGACTCTTATAATGCTAATCCAGAATCTGTGAATGGGGCTTTAGAATTGCTGCAAAGTATCGGAAAACACCGCAAGATAGTTATTTTGGGAGATATGTTGGAGTTAGGAAAGATGGCAAGATCACTTCATAATAAAGTGGGCAGACGAGCAGGAGAATTGGGTATCGATGCTTTATTTACTCTGGGAGAGTTCTCGAAAGATGTGAGTAAAGGAGCCAGGATGGCCGGTATAAAGGATGTTTTTCCTTTCAGGGATAAAGAAAGATTAATAGCTAAACTCCTCCTTTATCTAGAAGAAGGAGATTCTCTTTTAGTCAAGGGGTCAAGAGGGATGAAGATGGAAGAGATTGTCAAAAGATTAAAGGAAAGACTATGTTTTACTATTTAATCTCTTCTCTACCTTTTCGTGTGACAGGAGCGGCTCTACTTTCTCTCGTTTTAGGTTTGTGGACGGGTAAAGTTTTTATAAGGAAATTTAAAAAAGAAGGATGGGTTGACTATGTCCGCCTGTATACTCCGGAGAATCATGAGGCAAAAAAAGGCATTCCTACTCTGGGAGGGGTCTTCATTTTTATCTCTCTTCTGGTGAGTCTTCTCATTTTTGGGAATCTGACCAGCAGGTTTCTCCTTCTCTCTTTATTTGTTATCCTCTATTTAGGATTACTTGGATTCTGGGATGATGTTATAAAAAAAGCAAAAAGGAGCTCTCAGGGACTAAAAACCAGATTTAAATTGCTTATTCAGTTTATCTTAGCCTGTGGGGTTGCTTTCTACCTTTATTATCAACCAGGATTTAGCAGGTATCTAGAGATTCCCTTTAGCTCCCTTACCCTTAACATAGGGTGGGTGTATATTCCCTTAATTATAGCTATAATTGTAGCTACTCCCAATAGTGTTAATCTCACTGATGGGTTGGATGGACTAGCAGCCGGTTGTGTATTATTTGCTGGTATAGCTTATGGGGCTTTCTCTTTTTTTGCTGGCAGCGCTCTTTTCTCCTCCTCTTTAAATATTACCTATATTTTTGGAGCAAGGGAACTGGTAGTTTTCTGGGGAGCGGTCCTGGGAGCAACTTTTGCTTTTCTCTGGTATAACACCTACCCTGCTCAGGTTTTTATGGGGGAGACAGGAACTCAGGTTCTAGGAGGAGCTTTGGCTATTACAGCCATTTTGATGAAGAAAGAAATTTTGCTTCTTTTAATAGGGGGAGTTTTTGCTGTTGAGGCTCTTTCAGTTTTTTTACAAGTTTTCTTCTTTCAGGTAAGAGGTAAGCGAATTTTAAAAATGAGCCCTCTTCATCATCATTATGAGCTTAAAGGGATGAAGGAGCCAAAGATAGTGATTCGTTTTTGGATGGTAGCCGCTCTTTTAGCTTTGCTTGGATTAAGCAGTTTATTAAAGCTATAAGCTGTAGCGGTTTGATTTATCAAACATTGTAGCGGTGCGATTAAATTCGTATTTCGCATATCGCATATCGAAAAAAGAAAACCAAATAACGAAGTACAATGTACGAAGTACGATGTGCGAAAATAAGTCGGATGAATCCGACCGCTACTTGCCTCTCTGCTTCTTTGGGTCAATGAACAATGAACTCTGATCATATTAAAAACAAAAAAGTCCTGGTGCTGGGTAGGGGGGTGAGCGGGACAGCGGCAGCCTATCTTCTAAAGGAAAAAGGGGCGAGGGTGTTAATAGGGGAGATAGAGGAAAGCGAAGAAAAGCGCGCTAAG
The DNA here is from genome assembly GCA_030602435.1 of Clostridia bacterium. GTDB lineage: Bacteria > Aerophobota > Aerophobia > Aerophobales > AE-B3A > JAUWRC01. The sequence goes on along the minus strand of JAUVZS010000236.1, from coordinate 1,419 downwards.
GCGCGGGAAATGATGGATAATGGAATAAAGGTAATTTTAGGGCCCCATCCTTTAGGACTCCTTGAAGGGCAGGAACTTATTGTTCTTTCTCCTGGAATCCCCCTTGATATTCCTTTACTTCAGAAGGCGCGTTCCCTAAATATTCCCATAATAGGGGAATTGGAACTAGCTTTTCGCTTCCTGAAGGAGGAATCTCTGGTCGGTATTACGGGGACAAATGGTAAAACTACCACTACCTTTTTAACGGGAAAAATTCTGGAGAAAGCAGATAAAAATGTTCAGATAGCCGGGAATGTGGGTATTCCTCTATCTAAAACAGTGGGGCAGGGGGCCGAGATAATAGTGGCAGAGGTAAGTACTTTTCAACTAGAGACTATAGATAAATTCTCACCCTTCATATCTTGCGTTCTTAATATTACTCCCGATCATCTGGATCGACACTTAAACTTTAAAAACTATGTTCATTTGAAAAGCCGTATTTTTCTTAATCAAACCCAAGATGACTTCACTATTTTAAATAAAGACGATACAGTTCTTTATCCCCTTGCTTTAAAAACAAAGGCAGAAGTTATATTTATTAGTAGAAAAGAAGAGTTAGAAAGAGGAGTTTTCCTCAAAGGCAATCGCATAAAAAGAAGATTTGATAGAGAAGAGAAGATTATTTCTTGTGGCCAAATTACTTTTGCCGGCTCCCACAATCTAGATAATATTCTCTCCTCCGTGGCTATTGCTTCACTTTATGGCATAGAAAGAGAAGTTATAAAGGAGGCTTTACTGGAGTTTGAAGGACTACCTCATCACACCGAACGGGTAGGTGAAGTGGGAGGAGTGGAGTTCATAGATGATTCTAAAGCTACCAATGAGGATGCAGTGAGAAGCTGTCTTGAGTCTATGCGAAAAAAGACCATTCTGATTATGGGAGGAAAAGATAAAGGAGCTGATTTTTCGTCCTCAAAGAACCTCATCAGGAAAAAAGTAAAAGAGTTGATTTTATTGGGTGAGGCTAAAAAGAAGATTAAAGATCAACTGGTTGGACTCTCTCCTATCAAGGAAGTAGAAGGTATGAAGGAAGCGGTAAGAGAGGCTTTTAAAGATGCCCAAAAGAATGACTGTGTTCTTCTTTCTCCCGGCTGTGCTAGCTTTGACCAATTTAAAGATTACAAAGAAAGGGGAGAAGTTTTTAAAAGAGAAGTGGCGAAACTAGCGGATACCCAGTTGTAAGCTGTAAGCCTTAAGCTGTAGCGGTCGGATTCATCCGACAATGTTTGATAACCTGGGTCAATATGCTCGGGTAAATAGCTTTAGCTATTTAGCCATAAATCAAACCGCTACGATGTTTGATAAACGAGATACAAGCTATGACCAACAAACAACGAACTATGAACAATACCGGCTTTGATTATCCACTTTTTTTTGTCA
>JAUVZS010000182.1:0-3966 GCA_030602435.1 Clostridia bacterium | reverse complement strand
CTACAATCTCTTGAGGGCCTACCACATTACCTATGGATTTAGACATCTTTTTACCTTTAGAATCAACAACAAACCCATGGGTAATGACTCCTCGAAAAGGTGCATTTTCTCTAAAAGCCATAGAGGTAAGAAGAGAAACCTGAAACCAGCCTCGATGCTGATCCGACCCTTCAAGATAAAGATCGGATGGATAGTCTAAGGATTTTTCTTGCACTACCACTGCCTGATGAGATACTCCAGATTCAAACCAAACATCTAAAATATCCTTCTCTTTTTTGAATTTATTTTTTCCGCATTTAGGACAGCGGAATTCGGAGGGGAGTATTTCTTCCACTTTTTTTTCAAACCAGGCATTAGAACCGTATTTAGCTGTTAAATCAAGAATGCTCTCTATAGCATCCTCACTCATTATTACCTCGCCGCAGGACTGACAATAGACTATAGGAATTCCCACTCCCCAGTATCTCTGCCGGGAAAGACACCAATCTGGACGTTCTTCAAGCATGCTTTTAATTCTTGACCTGCTTTGAGGAGGAAACCATTTGACATTTTTAAGGACAGCTTCTATGGCTTTATCCCTTAAATTATGTTTATCTACCTTTAAAAACCACTGGGGCGTGGCACGAAAGATCAGAGGGAATTTACACCTCCAACAGTGAGGATAAGAATGGGAAATTCTACTCTGATATAATAAAAAACCTCCCTGCTCAAGTCTGTCTACAATGAGAGGATTAGTTTCAAAAACGCCTTTCCCCTCAAACTCTTCCCCTTCAAAGGTGAATCTTCCTTCATTATTGACTGGCGAAAAAATGGGAAGATTATGCTTGAGACCGAGAAGATAATCTTCTTCACCATGCCCAGGAGCAATATGTACACATCCGGTTCCTTCTTCTACAGTTACAAAATCAGCTAAGAGAATCTTTGAACTTCTTTTAGCAAAAGGATGAGTATATTTAACCTCGGCTAATTCTTTTCCCTTTACCCTGGATAATATTTCTATTTTCTCTATCTTTGTAGCTTTGGCAACTTTATCTAATAAATCCTCAGCCAGTATTAAAATCTCTTCATTTACTTTAACAAAACAGTAAGAGAAATCAGGATGAAGAGCTATCCCCAGATTTGCCGGCAGAGTCCAGGGAGTCGTTGTCCAAATTAAAAAATAGATAGGCAGCTCAGGAAGCGAAATCGGCAGTTCATCCTCCAGAGGAAATTTTACATAGATAGAGGGAGATTCTTTTTCTTTATATTCTATTTCTGCTTCCGCCAGTGCTGTCTGACAATTAAAACACCAATGAACAGGCTTTAAACCCTTGTAGATATATCCTTCTTGAGCGAGCCTGCCGAATACTCTTATCACCTCAGCCTCATAGGAAGGGTCCATAGTAAGATAGGGATTTTCCCACCTGGCAAATACTCCTAATCTTTTAAACTCCTCTTTTTGTTTATAGACAAATCCTAGGGCATACTTTCTTGCTTTTTTTCTAAAGTCCAACTGAGAGATCTCGCTTTTATCTATCCCTAATTCTCTGAATAATTGATGTTCTACAGGAAGCCCGTGACAGTCCCAGCCAGGTATGAAGGGAGCATTAAAACCCTGCATAGTCTTATATTTAACTACTATATCTTTGAGTATTTTATTAAGAGCCTGTCCAAGATGTATATCTCCATTGGCATAAGGAGGACCATCATGAAAAATAAACTTAGGACTGCTTTTTTTCTTTTCTCTTATAGCATGGTATATCTTTTTTTCTTCCCAGAACTTTAAAATGTCTTTTTCTTTCTGGGGAAGATGTGCTCGCATGGGAAAATCTGTCTTAGGAAGGTTAAGAGTCTTGCTATAATCCATTTAAATCTCTTCTAATACCTTTTTCACTAGCCTGGTCATTTTGGGCTCCGAGAGTTTAGCTATTTTGAGAATCTTGCGAATATCTACCGGCTCTAGTCTATCCGGTATGCATTCATCAGTGATACAGCTAATACCTAACACCTTTAAGCCACTGTGTTTGGCTGCAATGACTTCAGGAACAGTAGACATACCCACCGCATCTGCCCCAATTAAACGCAGGAATCTATATTCGGCCGGTGTTTCAAGATTAGGCCCTGCTACCCCTACATAAACCCCTCGATGAATCCTAATACCTTCTTCTAGAGCTACTTTTTCGCAGAGTTCAATTAATTCTTTGTCATAGGGCTCGCACATATCAGGAAAACGAGGACCTAATCTCTCATCATTTGGTCCGATAAGGGGATTGATACCGGTTAAATTAATATGATCAGTAATAATCATTAAGTCGCCTGCCTTAAAGTTGGGATTCATCCCTCCCGCTGCATTAGACTCAATGAGGAGATTCACTCCGAGCTTCCTCATTACTCGGACAGGAAAAGTAATTTCCTCCGAAGAATAGCCTTCGTAAAAATGAAATCTTCCCTGCATAGCCACAATCACCTTATTCATAAGTTTACCCAGAATTAAATTTCCCTCGTGTCCGTGAATAGTGGAGGTAACAAAATGAGGGATATCCTGATAGGGTAGGACATTCTCAACCTCTATTTCTTTTGCCAGAGCCCCCAGCCCTGTACCTAAGATTATGCCTATCCCGGGTTTAACTTTTGTTTTACTTTGAATGAACTTTTTCGCTTCATCTACCTTTTCTCTTAATGATATTGCCATTTTGACCTCGTATATTGTATATTGTGAAGAAAAAATCCCCTCTCTCAATAGTTCATACTTACTGTCAATCAGACTGTGTTGTAATTAATTTAAAGAAATGTTTTTTGACATAAACAGCGGGAGTTCAACACTTCTTCTAGAGACAAAGAGTCTATTTATCCAAATTTTCTCTGCTTTATCACTATTTTCTATAAAAACAAAGACACTATTCTCTTTGTTTGGTCTGATTTCTTTCTTTGGATAGGCAAAGTTTTCTAATCCTGCTGAAGGTAGCGGGAGTGCAAAGTTCCACCTATCCAGTAGAAAGGCCCCTCTGAAGGAAGCTAAGTTCTTGAGCTTCTTAATTAGTGCTCGAGCACCTATTAAGGTGATCATGCGTCTGATATTAAAAAAACTGGCCAGAAGTGAGGCTTCTGCTTTTACACCATCACGACCCCTTAGGAGAAACGCATCAACTTTCAAGTTTCGTTTAATGTGTCCAAAGGGGAGCTCGGCTTTCTGTTGTCTGAGTTTGTAAATGGCCTGGGATTCGCTCTGTTCATATTTGGCCTCAATCTTATGTTTTACTTCTTCATTGATGAGTCTGGTGATTTGTCTTCCTTGTTGTGATTTGGTACATACACCCCAATGAGGACATTGTTTGCAAATAGTTTTTTCTGAAATTATGTATACTTTGTTTTGCTCACGTTTATTTATATAGCGATATGTCAGAAAGTGACCTTCTGGACAAATGTAGCAATCTTTCTCAGAATCATACTGAAAGTTTGATTTATGAAATGGTTTAGGTTCTTTTCTAGATGCCTGTCTTTGAGAAGGAACAACAACTTTAATCTTTTGTTTATCTATTTTTTGTAATTCGTCAGTATTGGCATAGCCAGAATCAGCACAGGCAGTATCGCATTTTTTCTCTAGAACTTCATTGGCTTGATCGATTTGTTTTGCAAACTGATTTAAATCGTTATTTTCACTTACAACATCCTCATTGACAATTAACCCGTACTTTTCATCAAAGACGCCTTGCAGACTATATCCTACATGCGAGCCTTGAATGCTGTTGATACGTGTGGATTCTGAGTCAGTGGTATTTATTGACTTTTTATTTTCTTCTTTGAGTTCTTTTAAGATTTCTTCGACTTTAGCTTTGAGTACTTTTTTATTCTTAAGTTTTTTTTCCATTTTTACCAGTGAGTCTTGATTTTGTTCATACTCATCAACAGCATCACACTCAGAGAGGATAGCTTCTATGCGAGTATCGATTTTCCCAAGGGCTCTTTGGCATTTTTCTTTAGTCCAGG
>JAUVZS010000134.1:0-4586 GCA_030602435.1 Clostridia bacterium | reverse complement strand
GAGGCCACTACCCACGGCGATATCATAGGGAATACCAAAAACAACATTAAGTAGAGGTGTTATTAGGAAACCACCTCCCACTCCGAACCAGCCAGATAAAACACCTACAAGAAAACCCAAACCAGCTAGACCAGGCAAGTTAATCATGACGTTGGTCGTTGGTAGTAATGTATTTAACATCTTTTATTATCTCTCTGTCTCAATGGGAACTTTGATATCGTCCAAAAAGGAATTTTTGTTTAGAAGATAGATGACAACTAGCAGCACCTATTTGACACTTTCTAAACACCTTAAAAGTAGTAATGCATATGCGGCACTTAGGACTTCAAGCTGCTGGTGTATACTTATTGCATCGGATAGGAGCATATATCTCTTCAAATCTGGCAAATTTGGGAAGTGGCCCGCCAATTAATGGCCTGGCCCAATTTACAAATGCGTCTGTTACATCTATTCCATCTGATGCAATCCATTCTTTAGGAAACTTTCTTTCTGAGTTTGCCGCAGTACTCAAAGGAACCTTATCATAAGTAACCTCATAAGCATCTTTTGGCATTCTTACTATGGTGGACATAAAATCACTTTCTCCGGCTAAGGCCATTTTTGCTGCATATCTACCTACTTGGTAAGCTTCCTTTCTATCCACCTGGGATACATAAGCAGCCTCCCGCCTCTGTCGAGTTCCTGGTCTTTCAGATCTGGCTATCCCTTTAACTACCAACCTGCTTTGCGCTCTTCCCTTCTTATCTTTTCTGTCCGTACCATTAAGGTAATTGATAAGCAGCTGTTCTACTGTTGTCTTTGAAGCACTAAACTCTTCGTGACCAAAACTATCGCGCAATATCCCCAGATCCCCTAGGGGTGCTCCTTCACTGATAATAACTATACACCTACCAAATTCAACTAACCTTTCATTAACTTTTTCAGTGATGAACTCCAGGTTAGCTTGATAATCATCTTTAGATAAAGCTTCTGGAAGTATTATAAGTAGGGGCATCTTTCTTTCTGGGTCAGCAAGGCGAGCCGTAGCAGGTATAAAACCGACCTTTCTTCCCATTACCCCAATTACTAAAACAGGATCGCTGGTATAGCTTGCTTTATTCTCTTCATTCGCCTCCAGGATATTAATAGCTGTATTTCTGGCCGTACTTCCGTAGCCAGGATTATGATCACAAATGGCAAATGTGCCATCGGATTCCAGACCCCCACCAAGATCGTTATCAATTGTTTTTGGTATGCCTGCACAAATTATCTCTAAATTATTTTGCTTGGCCAGGTTGCTTACTTTATTCGCTGTATTCATTGAATCTCCACCACCGCAATAGAAGAAATAGCCAACATTATGTTTATTAAAAACCTCTATAATTCTAGCTAAATCGTTATCACTCCTTATTTTATATCTACAACTGCCGATTGTTCCCGCAGAAGGAGTTTCTCTTAATAGAGCTATTTGCCGCCGATTTTGAGCAGATATATCTAGCAACCGCTCATTAAGAACACCAAGGATGCCCATCTTTGCTCCATATACTCTATATACTTTTTTTGAGGCAGCTAATACATCAATTACTCCTCTTATACTATTATTTATTACCGCAGTCGGTCCTCCTGATTGTGCTATGACTACATTTTTCATTTTAACCTGAATTCAGCAATTCTTTTTACCACCCGTATCTAGTAATTTCTTACTTCTCTGTCTCTTGCTTCTTACATCTTTTCGATTCACTATTCACTATTCACTACCTAAGTTATCTTTATTACTATGTCGCTGATAATATTAGCTGCTTCATCACAGCGATCGGCACAGTTACTTAAGTGACGGTATAGCTCTCTCATTTTAAGAATATAGATAGTGTCCTTATTCTTGAATAAACTGGCTAATGCCTCATGATAAAGATGTTCAATATGATTTTCCGCTTTTTTTGCTTTAATTACATAATCTAAGACAATTTGGGGGCCTTTTTTCAAATTGAGAACCGCTTGAGAAATATTTGCACTGGCCTCAAGAAGAACATCGACCATCCTCTGAATATCTGGAGTTGGTTTAACTTCGTAGATTAACATCTCCTCCACTGTCCTTTGACCATAGTCAATAATATCATCTATGGCTCGAGAAAGAGAAAAGATATCTTCTCGATCAATAGGGGTAACGAAGGCAGCATTTAGCTCCCTAATGAGGTTAAGGCGAAGCTCATCTGCTTCTCTCTCGATTTCTTTTACTCTTCCTCCATTGGCTGGATTTACTTCTTTCATAAACTCTTTTAAGGCTTTCATTCCAGCTAAGGTTTTATCAGTCTGGCGGGTAAGCATCTCTAAAAAGTCTTTTCTTTTAGGCAGGAAGAAATCCTTTAAGCCCATATTTTTCTCCTAAAATCTTAATACGTTTGCCGAAGGACGTTTCCTGAGGCTCACCTTAACCAATAAATGAATAAATAAAACATTACAGCAATTATTCCCGCTCCTGGTAGGGTAAGGAGCCAACTGATAAGAATTTCTCTAATAACATTCCAGCGTATGGCTTTGGGTCTGTCAGCGGCTCCTGCCCCCATAATGGAGGAGTTAACTATTTGAGTAGTGCTGACAGGAAAACCTGTTAAAGAAGATAGACAAATGACGAAGCTAGAGGTAATTTGAGCTCCAAAACCATGGATGGGCCGAATTTTATATAATCTGGCCCCCAGAGTTTTCATAATGCGCCAGCCACCTCGAGAGATTCCAAAGGAAATCCCAACCGCGCAGATAACTACTACCCAGAGGGGGACAATAAAGGCATTTTCAGGAAAGTGATAAATCTTAAGAACCGTTAAGGACATCACTATAACACCCATTGTTTTGGGGGCATCGTTGCTAGCATGGCTTAAACCCAGAAAAATGGAGGATAGGATTTGCGAACGCCTAAAAAACTCATTTATCTTCAGAGAGGCCCCTCTGCTCAAGATAAATGTCAGTTTAGTAAAACCAAACCCAAAAAATAGACCAATGAGGGGAGAGGTAAAAAGAACAAGGAGAACGAGGATAACGCTGTGCCAATGAATAACTTGCCAGATTTCTCCCCCAATAAGAAATATTTCCATAAGGGCTGCTCCTAATAAACCGCCCACCAGCGCTTGGAAAGAACTAGAAGGAAGACCCCGCCACCAGGTAAAAAAATTCCAGGAAATAGCTCCCATAAGAGCAGCAAAAATAACCCAGATACTGATTAGCTCGGGATTGAGAATTCCCTGACCAACAGTCTTTGCTACTCCCCTCCCTATAAAAAGAGCCCCAAAGAATCCAGAGACCGCCCCTACAATAAGAGCATAACGAGGTCTAAGGGCATGGGAGGAAATCATTGTTGCCAGAACACTACTCCCATCGTGAAAACCATTGCTGAAAACAAAAAATAAAGCTATCAGCACTACCCCAGCGGCTAAAATGTATTCCATTTTCTCTCTACGAACTACGAACTGTGAACTACGAACTACGAACTATGAACTAATATAAGGTGAAAGGATAAAATGTCAAGAAAATGCTTGACTTTAGGATGGAGGGTGATATTATTTAAGCGAAGATGAAGAAATATAAGTTTATCGATCACACGGCTGATTTGGGAATCAAGGTATGGGGAAAATCAAGAGAAAATTTATTCGAAAATGCTGCCTATAGTATGTTCGACATTATGGCGGATTTGAGCAAGGTAGAAGCAAGAGAACTGATTAAGGTTAAAATTGAGCAAGAAAATATTGAGGAACTATTAGCAGACTGGCTGCGAGACCTTCTTTTCAGGTTTACAGGAGAAGGATACCTTTTGAAGGATTTTAAGGTAAAGAGAATTGACCTTCAAGGTCTTGAGGCAAAAGTAAAAGGAGAGAAGTTAGATTTATCACGTCATTCTCTGAAGAGGGAAATAAAAGCTGTCACCTACCATGAGCTTGAGGTCAAGAAAACTTCCAAAGGATGGGAAGCACAGGTCATATTTGATATATAGCAAAAAATAGCGTATAGCGGGTAGCGTTTAGCGTATAGTTAAGCTATAAGCGATAAGATCTCCCCCTCACCTTAATCCTCTCCCCCGAGGGGAGAGGGAAGGAGTGAGGGGTCACGAACAACGAGATACGAATTATGGCTAAATAGCTAACGCTATTTACCCGAGCATATTGGGCTCAGGAAATGACTGAAGAATATAAACTAAAGAAGATTGATGATTATCGCTGGGAGATACCTAAATCTGAAGGGATGAGGGTACCCGGTCTCCTTTATGCTGATGAGAAAATGCTAAGAGTTATTGAGAAAGACCGCACTCCCCTGCAAGTGAAAAACGTAGCCTATCTTCCTGGAATTATAAAGTATTCCCTGGCTATGCCTGATATGCACTGGGGGTATGGTTTTTGTTTAACAAAAGATACTAAAGTGTTGTCTAATTTTGGTTTTTATAAGACGATTGAATATCTTGAAAAAGATTGGCAAGATCAAAGACTTAAATGTATAGATTTAAACTCTCAAAGACCAACGGATACTTCCATTTTAAGATTTATAAAGTTAAAACCAAATGGGGTTTCCAAAGTAGTTACTAAGGGAGGATATGAGATTAAGGCAACTTTAGACCACCCCTT
>JAUVZS010000163.1:0-4146 GCA_030602435.1 Clostridia bacterium | reverse complement strand
TATCTTTATCAAAAGAGTCCCTGGCGCAGTATCCGGTAGGGGATATTCCTTGATGATGACCTCTCCCTTGGGAGTGTTGAAGACAGCTACTCTTCCCTTCTCTTCCATTTTATATCTCCTTATTAGTTAATTTCTTTTCCTTAATTTTACCCTTGTATCTCTTATTATTTTTCCGATTTTCACGGTAAATAATCCGGAAAATTTTTTCTAAATATTGAAACTTATTTCAATAAATATAGTAATATAAATAAAAAAGAAAGTCAACCTAAATCTCGATCTCCCTTGGACATTTCTAGTTAATAAGTTAAGAAGGACACTCTAACAACACAATAACACAAAGGAGAATGCCAGGAGTTTCCCCAAATTCTATCTAAAATATCGAGCTTTGTCACGCAAAAAGTCCTTTTCCACTTTCTTATCTTCTTAACTCCTCTTTGATTCAACATCTTAGGAAAAACCATATGAAATTTTGGGAAATGTCCAGAAAATTAGGCAGCCCGTCAAATCATTTAACTAGGTAACCCAAGTATAGGTTGACTTTTTTTCTATTTATGTTATTATAAAAACAAGTTTTAATATTTAAAAAATTTCACTATTATTTAAATCTGGATGCGGTAATTCTTTTTACTCTCTATTGGGTTGTATCGGAGAATAGTTCCCCTAAGTGGACTTTGATACCAGGAGGAGAGAAAAAAAGATTCCTTTAAAAAAGTAAAAACTGAAAATTAAGGCCGGAAAGGAGGTATGAGGAGAGAAACGGGCTAATTCAGCTTGTTTAATAAAATATATTAAGTATGCTAAAGAAAATTAGGAAAAAAGGAGAATTAAAATGAAAATTTACCGAAGACTCTTCGTGATGGTAATGACAGTTTTAATTATCAGCCTCACGACCTCGGTCATGGTGAGTGCGAAAGATGTAAGCCTGGGTTCGCACTTCGCTAGTCCTGCTGAGGTTGCGAGTATGGAGAAAGTAATTGCGCTCTTTGAGCAGCTAAATCCTGATATTAAGGTAGAACTGATTTGTCCAGAGCATGAGACGTACAAATCTAGCATCAGAATGTGGCTTACCTCGAAAGATAGTTCACCTGATGTATTTAGTTGGTTTGCTGGAGTAAGGTCAATCGATTTCGTAGAGGCTGGTCTTACCATGGATATAACCGATATGTGGGAAAGCAAAGGGTATGATGATAGATTTGCTCCAGGTTGGAAAAGTTTGATTGCATACAAGGGAGAAATTTTCATGGTTCCTATAACTCATGATTGGTGGGCTATGTATTACAGGAAATCCATATTTGACCACGTCGGCGTAGCCATTCCAAAAACATGGGATGAGTTTTTAGACGTTTGTGCAACACTTAAAGCTGGAGGAGTAACTCCTATTACAATTGGAACTAAATGGCTATGGACAGCTGCTGCATATTTTGATTATCTCGTTACACGGACTGCTGGCCCTGACTTCTATTTCGGCTTGATGGCGGGTGAAGAAAGCTATGCCGATATCAGAGTAGCCCGAGCATTTGAGTACTGGAAAGAATTAGTGGACAAAGGATACTTCTTAGAAGACCACGCCGCTTATGACTACGCGGAAGCTGTTACTCCCATGCTAAGGGGAGAAGCAGCCATGTATTGCATGGGAAATTGGTGGCTTGATGTTGTTCCTGACGAAGTTGAAGGCGATATAGATTTCTTCAGCTTCCCCATAATTGACCCTTCAGTTCCTGTGGTAGAGAAAGCTTGCCTGGAGGGTTTTATAGGGGCTGCCAATGCACCGCATCCAGAGGAAGCTCTTGTGCTTCTGGACTTCCTGGCTTCAACAGAAGGACAGAAGAAATTCGCTAGCGAGTTCGGACGACCTAGCCCAAACTTAAATATTCCACTAGAAAGCTACTCCCCTGAAGTTCAAAAAGGAATTGCGCTGGTTGCAAGTGCTGATGCCTTGATGCAGTATTACGATTCCGATACCAAACCAGAAATGGCTGAGGCAGGTATGAATGCTTTTGTAGAGTTTATGCTCAATCCGGATAAGGCAGAGGAGATATTGATCAGATTACAGGAAGATGCAAAAGAGATTTTCGGAGGATAGAATTTTACAAGAGGTGGGGAGTTTCGGGCCTTCCCTCTCCCCCACCTCTCCGAGTTTATAGTAGCGGTGTCATTTATGACACAAAAGACTCATTAGTTATGGGTTCAAGAGAACGTAGTGACGAAAAAATCACCGCCTTCTTTCCCATCTCTTACGGATGAGGAAGAAGGCGGTGTTCTTAGCAAGGAAATCTCAATGTCTAAAATAAGAAGTAAACTAACTCCTTACTGGTTTTTACTTCCTCCTTTTATTCTGTACTTAATTTGGGTTGTTGGACCTGCATTTTATTCCTTTTATCTTAGTTTCACCGATTGGAATGGAATTTCACCATTGAATTTTGTAGGCTTTTTAAACTATAGCAAGCTTTTTCATGATCGTGTGTTTTATATTTCTCTGATTAACAATTTTAAATGGGTTCTTATCTTCACTACCGTACCTGTAGGGATTGGGTTAGGTTTAGCTCTTCTTCTAGATAAACCCATTAAGGGGATGCGGATATTAAAGACAACTTTCTTTTTACCAATGGCTATTTCTTTAGTAGCAATTAATGTGATGTGGTCCTGGATTTACAATCCTGCCTATGGTTTGTTAAATACAACCCTAAAAACTATAGGATTAGGATCTTTTACTCAGGGTTGGCTCGGCGATCCAAAATTGGTACTTTACTGTATCCTTGCTGCTGCCTCGTGGAATCACGCAGCATTTGTCTTAGTGCTATTTCTGGCAGGCTTGAGTAATATCTCTCCTGAATTTATTGAAGCAGCAAAAGTGGAGGGTGCTTCTCGCTGGAATATTATACGGTATGTCACTATCCCTTTATTAAGACCGGCAACAGTGATTGTCATTATTACAACCGTAGTTACCTCTTTAAGGGTATTCGACCTTGTTTATACCATGACCAGAGGAGGTCCGTTTTATTCTTCCAGTGTGCTTGCTAATTTTATGTTTATTGAATCTTTCCGTAACTATAAGATGGGTTATGGTTCCTCTATAGCAGTTATACTATTTCTCATGAGCATAATCTTTATATTCCTTTATTTAAGACAGATTCTGAAAAAAGAGACAGAGTACTAATATGATTAAAAAGCTCTCATTCTGGATAATAGTTATTGGGTTAGTTGTCTTGTGGATGGTCCCTTTTTATAGCACTGTTATTACTTCTTTTAAGAGTTTTGATGAAGTTATGTATGGGAATATTTGGAATCTTCCCAAAAGGATATTGTTTACTAATTTTGTAGATGCCTGGAGGATGGGTAGGATGAGCCGATATTCTTTCAATACTCTTATTATTGTTATCCCTTCACTACTTGGTGCATTATTTTTCTCTTCCCTGGCAGCTTATGCTCTGGCCAGATATGACTTCAAAGGGAATCGGTTGATACTGATTACTTTTTTAGGATTTAATCTCTTGCCACCTCAGATATTTTTAATCCCTGTGTTTAAACTTACTGATTTTCTTGGAATTTACAATACTTGGTTTGCTCTTATTATTTTTCATATTGCCTTTAACAGTGGTTCTTGTACTTTTTTCTTACGAAATTTTATGAAAACTATTCCTTCTGAAATAATTGATGCGGCCAGAATAGATGGAACTTCTGAGTTTGGAATTTATGCCAGGATTGCTCTTCCCTTGACCATTCCTGCTATAGCTGCCCTGGGAGCTATGGTGTTTACCTGGATATGGAACGATTATATTTGGGCAATTACAATTTTGAGAAGCGATAATTTGAAACCAATAACAGCGGGTTTGGCTGCTCTTCAGGGAAGGTACGTCACCAATTGGCCGATACAAAATGCAGGAACCATTATAGCTGTTCTTCCCACTATTTTAGTCTTCCTATATGCACAGAAATATTTTATTAAAGGGTTAACTTTAGGAGCCGGTAAATAATAAAAAATAGGGACAGGCTACTTTTTTCTACTAGATCGTTCTCGGACAAAAAAAGTAGCCTGTCCCTATTTTTATTTTTTGAGCAAGGAAAATCTCTAACCCTTTACAGCACCAAGAGTTACTCCTGATATAAACCATCTCTGGAAAATAACAAATACTATCAAAATAGGTA
>JAUVZS010000157.1:0-4185 GCA_030602435.1 Clostridia bacterium | reverse complement strand
GCCTGACTTTGAGTAAAAGTAAAAGAATGTCTTTGCATTTTGTCCACTACAGAACTGAAGGTGTCATGACAGATCTGGACCGTCTCTTTCCATCTCCATAACCAGGCTAAATCAATGTGGGCATTGGCAGTAAGATGAAGGGTATATTCTTTGGCAAATTTACCTACCGGTTCTAATTCCTTAAGAGAAACTTCTAGGGATTTTTCAAACCTGGCTTGATTTCCCTCGGTCAGACTCTTTAGATCTATCTTCTCTATCCCAGCTAAAAGGATTTTTCTTAGTCTGGAGATATGTCTCTTGGGAACTAGTGATTTATTAACCCCTGGATCCTTCCTTAAGAAAGGAGAGGTCTGGTAAGTCTTACTGCTAAGCAGTCTTTTGGCTACTCTTATGCTTAATATGTAATTTTCAGTCTTTTCTAAAAGAAGAGGGTTTTCTTTTAGAAAAGTCTTATCCTTAGCTGACTCCATCTTTTGTATAATATAATTCACCCTGCTGAACCCTGGTTCTTCTTCAACTTCTTTATCTTTGACCAGAAAAGGAACAGTTACCTCTACTATCTTCTTCTTTTTTTCATTTTCAGCAAAAATATTAATATTATAGGTTCCTGGAGATACGAAAGGAGGAATTTGCATATTCAGACTGTATTTGCCTCCTTTGTCGTTGTGGAGTTGCCAGCGTTCATGGTTGGCTGTAGCATAAACGGATTTTATTTGCCCCTCCATACGAGCAAATTGAACTCTTAGCGTTACTGAATCGCCAACTTTTCCCTCAGAAGGTTCAACCCGTGCTCTGACTTCCATTTTCTTTTCTCCTTTTCACTGGTTTTAGGAATAGACCTACCTACACAATGTCCACTATACTATAAGAAAACTCACATTAATGCAATTTCTGCACAGAATTTTCAAGAAAGATCAGGAGGGAATCTTACCCTTTTGCTAAATTAATTATGATTTTTCCTCGTTTTCTAAGAAGATTTTTAGGCACCTGGGGGAAGGGTTGAATATACCTTTACTCCTTTACACCTGTAAGATGTATTCCCTCAATAAGACGTCTTTGAAAGATAAAAAAGATTATAACGGTGGGAACCACTACTATTGTTGAGGCAGCCATAAATAGATTCCACTCCACAAAGTAGGTACTTCGATAATCTTGTAAACCCAAGGAAAGAGGATACTTGGATTCCTCCATTAAATAAATTAAGGGCCCCAGAAAATTATTCCAGCTAGCCAGAAATTGAAAGAGACCCACAACCCCTAAGGCTGGTTTGCATAAAGGAAGGATAACTCTGGCAAAAATAGTAAGCTCTGAGGCTCCATCAATGCGAGCAGCATCGGGAAGAGCTGGAGGAATGGTCATAAAAAATTGACGCAGTAAAAAAATAAAAAAGGGAGTTCCAAAAAATGTGGGAACAATTAATGGTGCATAGGTATTAATCCATCCTAACTTTCCGAAGATAATGAATAAGGGAACCATGGTCACCGGAAAGGGAATCATCATTGTGGCAAGAATTAACAGCAATAAAGAGTCACGGGCAGGCCAGCGAACCATAGAAAGGCCGTAAGCTACAAAAGGACAGGAAATAAGCGTACCAACAATGCTGAAGGTCACGTAAAAGGCGGTATTTTTGAAGTAAGTAAAAAAGGGGATTGTTTGAATCGCTTCTCTAAAATTGTCCCAGACGATGGGATCAGGAATCCAAACCGGCGGAAAGGTCACTGTTTGCGGCAAATCTTTGAGGGCAGTAGAGAGCATCCAAAAAAATGGCAAAAGAAAGGGAATGCAGACAGCCAGAAGAATAGCCCGGGTAACTACCTGTCCTTTCAAAAACTTAATTGTTTTCCTGTTAAGTAATATTTTCACTCCTCCTTCTTGTCTTTCCCTATCCTGCTCGATAATAGATCCAACGCAATGAAGTCTTAAAAATAATAATAGCAATTGCCAAATTTAGCATAAACAAAATCCAGGCCATAGCGGAGGCGTATCCCATTTTTGAATACTGAAAGGCATTGCGATAAAGATAGAGGCTATAAAAAAGGGTGGAATTCGCCGGACCTCCCTCGGTCATAATGTAAGGCAAATCGAAAAATTGAAAGGCACCACTTACGGCCATTATTACGTGGAAGAGAATTACAGGGCTAATGCAGGGAAGAGTAATACGCCTGAATTTATACCATTGACCAGCTCCATCGAGCTCAGCCGCTTCGTAAAGCTCACGAGGCACATCTTGAAGAGCGGCAAGCAGAATTATAGCTGGACCCCCTGCTCCCCATTGAACCAGTAAGATGAAAGAGGGCTTTGACCAGGAAGGACTACCAATCCAACCAGGTCCGTCAATGCCGACATAACCCAACAAAGCATTGATGATTCCAAGTTGAGGATTGAACATCCAAAGCCAGATAAAGGCTGAGGCAAACATGGGAAGGATGGCAGGGAAATAAATAATTGTGCGGTAAATGGATTTTTCCTTTACCTTAAAGTTCATAATGAGAGCTAAACCAAGCCCTACCGCAAATCCCAGAGGAACAGCAAAGACAAGATAGTACATGATATTATATAAACTGGTCCAGAAAAGTTCATCCTTAACAAGGAAAGAGTAATTCCAAAAGCCTATCCATGTAGGTGTGCCTATACCAATATATCGAGTCATGCTATAATATAAGGAAGCTACAATTGGATAAATGAGAAAAACTGCAAACCCTATTAGCCAGGGAGAAACAAAAAACAACCCCGTTCTTATATTCTTTCTTTCTCTAGAGGTTAAAGGCAACTTTTTCTCCTCAATGATAACAATGAACAGAAGGGGAGAGTAAATTGCTATTCACCCTCCCCTGTAAAACACTCTTATTGGCTCAAAACTCTATCTAGCTCTGCTTGAACCTTAGCTGTCGCATCATCTAAAGCCTTCTGGGCAGTCTTTTTGCCGTAGATGACATAGTCTCTGGCCGCTGTCAGCTCATCCCAGAGGAGACCACCTACCGGAATAACAGGACGACACTGAGAATAAGGCAAAACGTCTATGAAAACCTTATAGCCGGGCTCTTCTCGGAGGAAAGTGGTCGCAGCGCCTACCCTGGTTACAGGAAGGTGCATTGTTCCCTCAGCGTACATTGTATTCGCTTCAAGCCCGCAATACCACTTCATAAACGTAGCCGCTCCCTCAGCATTCTTAGCCCCTACCGGAATAACTATACTCCAGCCACCAGACCAACTGGTGGGGTCTTTAAACTGTGCAGGACGAGGAATGGGCACAATGCCATAATCAACATCCGGTCCAAAACGTCTCATGTTACCAATGAACCAATCGCCAGTGATGACCATAGCTACCTTTCCGCTAACAAATGGATCCAGAACCTCTGCCTGATTCTGATAGGATGTAGAAAAGGCCTGGACATCTTTCATACCATATTTGTCAGGGTAACTTTTCTGCCAGGCAAAGGACTCGACGATTCTGGGATCATTTGCCGTGATCTTCTGAGTGTCCGCATTGTAGAACTCGCCGCCAAAGGCCCATCCCCAGGTATAATGCCATCCTTGATTCCACCAGGGAACGAACCCCATTCTTTGCAGCTTACCAGCTTCCCTTACCGTAAGCTTCTCTGCAGCAGCATCCGTCTCAGCAATTGTGGCGGGAGCACTCAAACCTGCTGCATCGAAAAAGTCCTTCCGATAATACAGAGCTCGAACATCAGTATCAAATGGAAGCCCCCAAACTTTGTCTTGATAGACAACTTCCTTCCAGCCGAAATCCAGATAGGTCTCCTCTACCCACTCTCTAATTCCCGGGACATATCCCTCCAGTGACTGCAGTATCCCGGCACTAGCTCGTTGAGAAACAGTAAAGCGATCCAGATGATATACATCGGGACCTACGCCGGCAGCTAAAGAGGTTAATAGCTTAGCTACATCTGTCTCTGTTCCGGGGACGACCACCTTCTTCACATTTATCTCCGGAAAGAGCTCATTGAATCTTGCCACCATCTGATCCATAACCCCTCTCTCTGGTTGACCTGAGTGACCGGTCCAGAAAAGAACTTCGGATTTCTGAGCAAATGCAGCAGGAAGTGAAAAGGAAACAAGAAACACCGCTATACTCATCAAAAGCATAATACGTTTCGTCCTTGAGTGACTTCGCATTTTTTCTTCTCCTTCTATTACTTTCGCTTTTTGTCTAGCCTATGATTT
>JAUVZS010000270.1:0-2691 GCA_030602435.1 Clostridia bacterium | reverse complement strand
AAAGTTCTCCTCTTTTATAGTTAAAATGGTTATGGTAACTCATTATTTTCATATCTCGCATCTGGTAGCGGTCGGATTCATCCGACTCCTCAGTTAATTAGCTGACTAGAGATTAGTTAATTAGTTATGCCATCTTACCTTTTACATTGGCTTTCTGTCTGGTACTAATCTCTAATTAACTAATCCACTAATCATCTTCTTTTGTTTGATGAATCGCACCGCTATTTATTGCTTACAGCTTAAGGCTTACAGCTTCTTTGGCTTCTTTTATCTGTCTAGCCAGGCTTTTCTTTCCTGTCCCCCCTGCTGATTCCTTATTAAAGACGCAGGAGTCTAACTTTATTCTTCCAAAGACATCTTCCCCGAAAGAAGAGGAGAATTTTTGATAGTCTGAGAGGGTAAGACCTTCAAATCCTTTGCCTTCCTCTAGACAATATTTAATTATCGCTCCTATAAGCTGGTGTGCTTTTCTAAAAGGAACTCCCTTTTCTACCAGGTAATCAGCGAGGTCGGTAGCGGCGAAGAAACCTTTCTCTGCCTCTTTTCTCATACTATCTTTATCTATTTTTATATGGCTAAACATTTTAGCATAGAGTTTTAGGCTTGTCTTGACCACCTCTATAGTTTCAAACAAAGGAAGCTTATCTTCCTGCATATCCCGGTTGTAGGATAAAGGAAGGGCTTTCATAGTGGTAAGAAGAGAAACAAGGTGGCCATAGACTTTTCCTGTTTTTCCTCGGATGAGTTCAGCTACATCAGGATTCTTTTTTTGAGGCATTATACTTGAGCCAGTAGCAAAGGCATCGCTTACCTGGATAAAAGAAAAAGCAGGAGAGGACCAGAGGATAAAATCCTCTGAAAGGCGCGATAGATGCATCATTGAAAGGGCTGCCGCTGATAAAAACTCTATAATATAATCTCTGTCACCCACCGTATCCAGGCTATTTTCGCTGACTTTAGGAAAAGCTAAGAGCTTAGCTACATACTCTCTATCAATCCGAAGAGACGTTCCTGCCAGAGCTCCTGCTCCTAAAGGCATTACATTAACCCGCTGGGAGGAGTCTTTAAATCGCTCTTTATCTCTTTCCAGCATCCAAAAATAGGCAAGAAGGTGATGAGAAAAAAGAATGGGCTGGGCGTATTGCAGATGGGTATAACCAGGCATAATAACCTCTAGATTTTTCTCGGCTAGCCCCAAAAGAGTTTTTTGGAAATCGTTGATTAGAACAATGATTTGACCTATTTCCTCCCTCAAGTAGAGTCTTTCGTCTAAGGCGATTTGGTCATTTCTAGATCTAGCTGTATGTAATTTTTTACCTACCTCCCCCGCTCTTTTAATCACCTCTTCCTCTATAGCAAGATGGATGTCCTCTTTTTGGTTAAAGTTTAACTTTCCGGCCTCAATATCTTTTTCTATTTCTTTTAAAGCGCAAAGGACCTTTTTAGCTTCTATTTCTTTAATAATTCCACATTTAGAGAGCATCTTTACATGAGCAGCGCTTCCGGCTATGTCATATTTATATAACTTCTTATCTAATTTAATAGAAGAAGTAAAATCTCTTACTAGTTTATCTATCTCTTCGGTAAATCTTCCTCTGCATAAATCCATACTGGCCTTCCTTTTTTAGCGTATAGCGGGTAGCGTTTACGATATACGGGTTTAGTTATTTTAGGAAATTTAAAGGTGTGTGTCAAATTTAGAAAAGAGTAAAAGGGATTAGTGCAATCCTTATTTTAATTTAATCATTTCTTCTTTTTCCAGGGAGGCATTGGCAGCTAGGGTTAGTTTTAAAGTTTTCAGGGCATCCGAATAAGGTGAGCTTATTATTTTGGGATTGTCTTCTTTTATAGCTTTAATAAAGGCTTCGTTCTCTGCCTGGTAGGGGTCTATATCCATCCTTATTTTCTTCTCCTTGCCATTGTTAATCTTCAAGAGGCGAGAGGAGAGAAGAAGGTTTACCTTAAGACCCTTTGCTATCAGATTAATTCCCCACTCACGCCCATGGGAGAGAATGCAGGCAGAGGAAATACTGCCTATAGCTCCATTTTCGAAATGGAGATTTACACAAGAGGCATCATCTAAATTATAGTTTTCCATATCTTCCATTAGACCATTGAACTTTTGGCCGTAGACTTTATCTACTTCTCCTACAAGATACCTTGCTAGATCAAAGATATGAGTGGTTTGTTCAACGATTTGACCTCCTGATTCATTTTTATTTCTCCACCAGGGAACATCACGGCGAAGGGGACAAAAATAGTGACCTGAAACCAGAGCAATCTTTCTCTTCTTCAATTCTTTCTTGGCTCTATTTACTATGTCTGAATATCTGTATACATATCCTACGCTGGAAATAACACCATTTTTCTCAATAACTTCATTGATCTCTTCTGCTTTTTCTAAGTTTAAGGCAAGGGGTTTTTCCACAAATAGATTTATTCCTTTTTCCGCAGCTAGAATTTCTTGGTCACCATGGGCAAAAGGAGGTAGACAAATATATACGGCTTCGAGGTTCTCTTTGTCCAACATTTCCTGGTACTCGACATAAGATTTAGTTCCGAAGACTTTAGCTACTTTTTGAGCCTCTTTTCCATCCACGTCACAGACACAAGCTAATTCTGTGTCCTTTATTTTTGCCAGTTTTTCCATGTGGCGGACAGCAATTCTTCCTGTACCAATAAATCCAATTT
>JAUVZS010000174.1:0-4022 GCA_030602435.1 Clostridia bacterium | reverse complement strand
ACATTACGTAGACCCGGTGACTTCTTCTGACTAACAATTTCATGAACTGCCTTATGCTCCTTGGGCAAGACTAACAACCCATAATAGAAACCCACGCTGGTAACCAACCTGAGCAACCACCCCAGTAGCACTCCCCCCAGGATCTCTCCAAATTTGAAATTATCTCGATCTCTAATGTAGTTTCTGGTCAATTGTCCTAAGAATAAAGCTAGCACCCCCACCGGTAGAATTATCGGTCTTGCTATCAAACTAACTAACGTCACTAAGAGAAGAAAAGGTATTAGAGCCAGGTTAAATAAGTTGTACGTTCTATTCACTTTAAATGAGTATTTTTTGGCCAACATACAAAGACCCAGACCGGTATCAAACCTCCATTTGGCAAAAGAGTGCACATTATTCTTGTGGTAATGGTATACTTTTGCCCGTGGTTCGTAATGAATCTTCCTACCTTTCAGTTGCATTCTGATTAACAAATCCGTATCTTCATTAGATACCCTAAATGTCTCATCAAAACCCTTTATTTCACGATATAGAGATTTTGAAAACAGTGCATTGGCCGTAGGGATATCTTTAGCTATATTTTCGGATTCTAGGATTGGCCCGGGCTTATGAAGCGTACCCACACATCTCGCAAAGAAATTAAGATCCTTTGGTGTAAGGACGGCACCCCCCAATACATCAACTCTATTATTGACTGCATATCTTACAAGAGTGCTAAGCCAATCCTTCTGAGCTACACAATCGCTGTCTGTATACGCAATATACTGTCCTCCAGCTAAGGTGAATCCACGGTTCCTTGCTCCTGCTACACCCATATTTACATTACTCCGGAAATAAACAATTTTGTCTCCGTACCTTTTACAAATGCTTTCAGTGTCGTCCACGGAACCATCGTTAACTACAATGATTTCGTAATTGTCGTCATCTTGATTCAGTATAGAATCGATGCATCTCCCTATTGTTTTTTCACCATTGTATACAATTATTACTACTGATACCCTGGGACCCATTTCCTCGCTCGGCGTTTTCTCACCTTGTTAATCCCTTTTTCTTAAGTTCCCTTTGGCTTTTCCAGAATTGATCCACTGCCTTCTGCCTCTTCACCCATTCGACCAAATCAGAAATCCCCTCTTCAAACTTTAACCGAGGTTTAAATCCTAATTTTTTTTGAATCTTCGAAATATCAGCATAGCAGTGCCTAATATCCCCCTCTCTATATTTTTTAACTATATTCATATTCACCGATGAGCCAAGCTCCTGGATGAGAGCCTGTGCGATATCTAAAATTCTTAATGGCCGACCTGTGCCCACATTAAAAACCTCGCAGTCTGCCTTTTTGTTTTGCATAGCTAAAAGATTAGCTCGGACAATGTCACTGATGTGGATAAAATCCCGGGACTGTAAACCGTCCTCAAAGATACAGGGTGGATGGTTATTCAAAATACGGGAAGAAAATATGGCCGCTACCCCGGTATAGGGATTGGACAATGCTTGTCTGGGACCATAAACATTGAAGTATCTCAAGGCAATGGTGGAAATATTATAAGCTCTTCCAATAGTCAAGCACATCTCCTCTTGATCTCTCTTGGAAATAGCGTAAACGGAAGTGGGATAGAGCGGTTTATCTTCATCAGTAGGTAAACTCTCGACTTCCTGGTTACACAGAGGACACCTCATTTCCCACTCTTCTCTCTTAAGTTGGGATAACGACCTTAGTTTTGGATAAACCACCCCGCAGCCTGCACATCTATATTTTCCCTCACCATATACCGACATTGAGGAGGCAATGATTAGTTTTTCCACCTGGTGGTTTTCGTTAGCCAGGATATCAAGTAGATTGGCTGTTCCTAAAATGTTAACCTCGGTATACTTATTGATTTCATACATAGACTGTCCTACTCCCACTACCGCGGCCTGATGAAAAATAATCTCTTTACCCTTCAAAGCTTTTTTTAATTCGTCCCTGTTTCGGATATCTCCCTTAGTAAATTCACACTCTTTATTTAAATACTCGGGTATTCTCTGGCCGTCTCCGTGTACCTGTGGCTCCAGGTTATCAAAAACTACAACTTCGTGTCCAAGCTCAATCAATTTATCAACAAGATGGGAGCCAATGAATCCTGCTCCTCCCGTAACCAATACTTTTTTGCTCATTTTCTTCTTACAGCCTCTAGAATAAGACTTTTGTTATCCTGGTACGGCTTTTATATTTTAGGATCGTAATCAATTATTTGACTACGGCAATTTTGCCTATTTTCTTTTCCCCCTGGCTATTGGTAACAAGATAGATATAAATACCTCTGGCCAGCTTTCTTTCCTCTCGATTCTTCGCATCCCAGACCCACATCTCTTCTCCCCTCAACTCACCACTATTGGCAACTAAATACTCTATCAACCTTTCTAATCAATGACCATCAACTACACAATCAACGGAAGCAATGTATTCTCCCTTTGCTTATCTTATTCCCAAATTTCTCGCTGCTACAGTCCCCCGCTTTTTCCCAGGTTTCCTTTAGCCCGATCCTTCCAGATTGATCTACTGATCGCTTCACCAATTCATAAGTACCATCGGTGGAATAATCATCAACCAAGATAATTTCGTAATTTTCATAGTTTTGCCTCAACAAGGACGCTAAGCTCTTTTCAGCGCTTTTTCTGGCGTTAAACATAGGCACCACAATGGTAACTTCAGGCTTCATTTTTATTGGCGAACTTCATAAATAAGCCAGGAATACCCAACGTTATCCACCGGCTCATACTTCCTTAACCATTCATAACGATTAACGGGAAAGGTATGGAAACCTCGGATACCCTGAAGCCGGTTAGCGTCGACAGCTATTTTACCCTTTGTGGGCTCTTCAGGATTTATTTTAACCGGTTCCTTGCTTTTTCTCACATATTCAAGCATTAAATCATTATCCTGTCCCCAATCCAGATTTGAATCTATTAGATACTTATAGCCATTCCTGGGACCTCCAATAAATTCATTGAAATAGGCAAGATAATGGGGAAAAATTGAAAGAGATGAGGCCAGATGCCAACCTATGAGAAAAATCACCGTCCCTACAAATATCTTTTGTCTCTTAAACTTCAATTTGACCACTTTGCTCACAAACACATGCATAAGTGGAAAAATGGGTAAGAGATATCTTAGACCTATTTTCAGATGAATAAAAAAACTGAAATAAATAACGAACGACAGAATCGGAATTATTAAAAAATACTCAAAAACTGCTAGCCGATGTCTGATTCGCTTAAGAAAACATAAGGTGAGCAGTAAAAAGATGAGGAAGGGAATGGGAGTTTTAATGAGAAAAGCAGATAGATAGTAATACCACCATCCAGTTACTGAATGTTTCCCGGCGAGAAAAGAACCGTGCCCTTGGTCGGATTTGACTCCCTGAAGATCTATTCCCCGAAGGTAAGGAGAAGGTACCGGCGCAACAAAGGTCGAAAAAAAACTATTGCCTTGCCACCTAGAAAAAAAATGGCTTTTAAAATTAAAGCTTGAAAGAGACTTAAATGTTCCCTTAAAACCGTATCCTAAGTTCAACACCAGCACACTAACTACAAAGATCATTATAATTAATACTATGAGAGTGTAAGTTCTTCTCAGGCCGGACTTCTTAATAAATAGACTCTCCAAGGGAACCTTTAGTGATGACTTTATTTTCATTTTACTAAACAAGACAGCGATGCCAATTAAAAAATAGATTGGGAAGAGCAATATCGCCGAGTACTTAGATAGTAGCGCCAAACCCAGAGTAGCTCCGGAGAGTAACAACCCCTTCCGGGTAGGCTCTTTGATAAATAACCAAAAATAGTAAATCGCTATGAACGAAAAACAGGCGAGCACAAGGTCTAGCGTGATTAGTCTTGAATGAGCCAGAATATCGGGATTGAAACTATAGAGAAACAGGGCTAACAATCCTGCCTGTTGGCCATACAGCTCCTTACTCCACTTAAAAACATAAAAGCCTAGAAGAACTGATAAAAGAACAATCACTATCCTTGTCTGAAAC
>JAUVZS010000239.1:0-3085 GCA_030602435.1 Clostridia bacterium | reverse complement strand
TTGGCTGAATAGCCAGAGCTATTCACCCGAGCATACTGACACAGGAAATACCCGAGCATATTGGCTGAATAGCCAGAGCTATTCACCCGAGCATATCAACCAGATTAGAACTCGGGAAACGTCCTGAGGCATTTTATGTTTAAGATTCAGATAAGAAATCTTCAGAGAAGACAGGTAAATCAAAGATTCTTGAGGAAAATTATCTCGCAGACCTTGAAAAGTGAATCGACAAGCGAGGATAAAGAAGTTAGTCTAGCCCTGGTGAGTAATAAAGAGATAAGTAAGTTAAACGAGAGGTTTCGAGGAGCGAGGAGAATTACTGACGTACTGGCTTTTCCCTTAGGAGGGGAATTTGTCTCTACGAAGAATCTTCTGGGAGAAGTGGTGATTTCAGTAGATAAGGCAGAGGAACAGGCCAGAAGAGAAAGACATTCCCTGAAAAATGAGCTTGCTCTTTTAACGGTTCATGGAGTTCTTCACTTGCTTGGTTATACTGATGAAGAAAAAGAGAAGAAAGAGATCATGCGAGATAAGAAAGGCCAAATTCTACACTCTTTAGGAATAGAGGTAAACCTCGGATGACTACGAACTACGAACGATGAACTACGAACTATATTAAAAGGAGAGAAGTTGATGAGAAAAAAAAATAAAAGATTACTTTTCCTGGCTATTTTATTATGCTTGGGGTTAGGTTTGGGCATTCAGACAGCAAAGGCAGACATTATTAAGGATATACTTAAAGCCAAAATAATAGGTTATATAGATTTTCAGAAGGTTATTTCAGAGTATGAGAAAAATAAAGATCTACTCTTCCAATTAGAGACAGAGTTGAACTCCTGGTTAGAGAGACAACAAAGAGAATATCAACAAATTC
This sequence comes from Clostridia bacterium, assembly GCA_030602435.1. Classification (GTDB taxonomy): domain Bacteria; phylum Aerophobota; class Aerophobia; order Aerophobales; family AE-B3A; genus JAUWRC01. Next base: position 2,211 of record JAUVZS010000239.1, on the reverse strand, counting down.
TCCAGGAGAAAGAGGAAGAGATAGGGGAGTTAACAAGATACCTGGAAGAGCTAGAAGAGGGAAAAGAGAGCGGAATATTTGCTGAGGCTGAGGAAAAAATCAAGGAAACACAGGCAGAAATAGAGCGCAAGAAGGGGGAATTAGAGAGTTTAGTCCAGCAGATTAATGAAGAAATCCAGAGACAGCTCAATGAAAAACTCCAAAAGCAAAATGAGGAGTACAAGAGGCTAGGAAGTGATATTATACCTGATGTCATAGCTATGGTAGAGGTTATCGCTGTAGAAGATGGATATCGGTTTGTTTTTGATAAAAGGGACCTAATATATGTTCAAGGCTCTGAAATAGTTCGTAGTCTTGATATAACAGAAAAGGTACTCCTTAGATTAAATGAAGAATACAAAAAATCTAAAGAGGAAGAGGGGGCCAGTGATTAGTGGCAATTTTAATTCCCCCTCACCCGAAAAAGCACAATGTGCTTTTTTCCTCTTCCCTTGGGAGTTCATAGTTCGTAGATAAAAAACAACAAATAATGATCTACGAACAAATGGCTAAATAACTAAAAGTTATTTGGCTGAATAGCCAGAGCTATTCACCCGAGCATACTGACACAGGAAATACCCGAGCATATTGACTCAGGAAATAGAAGGTCTTAGTCAATGAACTATGAACTACGAACAACGAACTAAATAGGGGAGAGGAAATAACGAAAGTTAATTAAACTGATCACTAATTAACTCAATTTAACTTTAAAAAAATGAGGAAAACTTTAAAGGAATTGGCAGGGTTAATCCAGGGTAGTGTTAAAGGGAATGAAGACATAATAATAGAAGGGACAGCTAAGGCGGAGGAAGCCAAGAGAGGTGAGATTACTTTTGCTGTCTCCAAGAAGTTCTTGGATAAAGCCAGGAATAGCCAAGCCTCAGCGGTGATCGTCCCCTTGGAGATTAAAAATTTCCCAAAACCTGTCATTCGCACAAAAAATCCTCGCTTAGCTTTTGCTCAAGTCCTGGAACTTTTTACCCCTCAAATCCAAAGGTTTTCTGGAATTCATCCTACAGCTCTCATAGGTAAAGATGTAAAGCTCGGCAAGGATGTTACTCTGGGTCCTTACGTAGTAGTGGGTGATAGAGTTAGAATAGGAGATAACGTTTACCTGAGTTCTGGAGTATATCTGGGTAATAAAGTAGTTATAGGAAAAGATAGTTTCATACATCCCCGAGTAACTATTCTAGATGATGCTGTTATTGGAGAGCGGGTGATTATTCATTCGGGAACAGTTATAGGAGTAGATGGCTTTGGTTTTGTTAAAAAGGAAGATGGATCTTACCATAAGATTCCTCAGGTGGGTAGAGTAGTCATTGGGAATGAAGTGGAGATAGGAGCTAATGTAGCTATAGACCGGGCGACGACAGGAGAGACCCGCATAGGTTCTGGATGTAAGATTGATAACTTAGTCCATATTGCTCACAATGTCACTTTGGGGAAAAATGTTGTCATAGTAGCTCTAGCAGGAATTTCAGGAAGTTCAACTTTGGAAGATGGAGTCATTCTGGCTGGCCAGGCAGGGGTAACCGAACATGTAACCATAGGGAGCAATACCATCGTGGCTGCCAAAGCCGGGGTTACTAAAGATACAGGGAGTGGTTTATTTGTTTCCGGCTTTCCGGCAAGATTACATTCTAAGCAGAAAAGGGCAAAGGCTATTGCCAATCGCTTGCCCCGACTTGTAAAAAGGATTAGGGAATTAGAAAAGAAACTGAAAGAAAGATAAATGACACACCCACAAAAAACTATTGGAAAAACTATCTCCTATAAAGGAAGGGGACTGCATTCAGGAAGAGAGGTTACCCTTACTTTGGAGCCAGCACCCCCAGGGAAGGGCGTAGTCTTTGTACGGGAAGATTTACCTGGCTCTCCTCAAATTAAAGCAAGGGTGGACAAGGTAGCAAGTAATGTGCGAGGGACATCTCTGGGGGAGGGAAAAGTCAAAGTTCGAACAGTAGAACACATTTTAGCAGCTTTAGCTGGTCTGGAAATAGATAATGTAAGCATTAAAATTGATGAGGAGGAGATTCCAACTGGCGATGGAAGTGCTCTTCCTTTTGTGAGATTGATTCAGAAAGCGGGGGTGGTGGAACAGGGAATTCCGCGAGAGTTTTTTAAGATAGAAGAGCCTCTCTGGATAGAAGAAAAAGACAAGAGGTTAGTGGT
>JAUVZS010000049.1:0-7372 GCA_030602435.1 Clostridia bacterium | reverse complement strand
CATAGTGACATACCTCACTACAAACCAAAATGCTCTCCAATAACTCTATCTACCTGGTTTAAAATTTCCTTATCTTCAATAGTTCCTATTTTATTTAATAGTCTTTTCTTGTCTATGCTTCTAAGCTGTATAATCATTATCTTGGAATTATCATTTAAACCAGCCATTCCTTTTGAGATATACACTTCAAAAGGATAGACCCTGTCTATATTGGAAGATAAAGGAGCCACTGTAACTAAAGGCGAATACTGGTTGTGAATATTATTGGAGATAATTAAGGCAGGCCTTTTCTTCTTTACTTCATGTCCGATTGTAGAATCGAAATTAACTAGATATATCTCTCCTTTTTTAGGATATGCCATCGCCCGTAGCTCCATCAAATTCTTGATTTTCTTTTTCTATTTCAGAGTAGGCTTCTTTATATGCTTTTATCAATCCCTGTTCTTTTATCTCTTCAAGCTGTCTTTTTATTGTTTCAGCTATAAATTTGCTTCTTTTTCTTCTGGGTATTTCCCTTCTTAAAGCATCTATTATTTCTTTTGGCAAAGAAACAGTTACTTTCTCTATTGTAGTCATATTTATTCCTCCATCTAAATATTACATCTATTTATTACATAATACTATGATTTTATTTACTGTCAAGAGAAAAAGGAACACAGACACGGTGTTTTCGTTTGACAAAAACAAGGAATGGACTAGAATTGACTTAACTTGAACCTTTTGCCTTACGGAGTAAGGCATATCTTACAGCATCGGAATTTCATCAATCCAGTTGAAGGATACAGGAATTTTTAGGGAAATTATAAGGAAAATAAATATAAATAATAGTGAGTAAGAATGATAAAGAGACAAAGAGTAGCTCTTTTTATTGATGGAGCTAATATGTTTTATGCTCAGAAAAAATTAGGCTGGAACATAGATTATAAAAAATTATATAAGTATTTTACTGAAGGAAAACAAATATATAATGCTTTTTTATATACAGGCATTAAAGCTATAAAAGATGAACAAAAATTTATGAAGAAATTGGCGCATTTAGGTTATACTGTTAGAACTAAGGCAGTTAAAAGAATTTTTGATGGAAAAGAAATTAAAGAAAAATGTAATTTAGATATTGAGATTGTTATTGATATGTTTAATACGGTTGAGAATTATGATGAGGCTGTAATCTTTAGTGGAGATAGTGATTTCACTAGAGCGATTGAATTATTTAGATCTAAAGGTAAAGTAATTACCGTTGTTTCTACTCGAGGGATGATAGCTTTAGACTTAATAAACGCTGCTGATAACTATATCGATTTAAAAAATATTAGATCTAAAATAGAAAAAATTTAAAAGAAATGCCCCGCGTAGTTGCAGGGCATTTTCTTTTTATTAAAACTTTGCCTTGTCTGAGACAGGCTTTGTTTTATTAAATTTATTAGTTTTACTTAATTATTGCATAATTAAAAAAAATGTCAAGGTGCTTTTTTTTATTGAAGAACTTTATGTGCAAAATTTATTAGAGGTATAGGTGTGAGATAAAATAATGAAAAAGCTATTTGTTGCCGCTACTCGCCAAAATGATGGCAAATCTACTCTCTGTTTGGGTTTACTTCAGGCTTTACGGAAAACCTTTCCTGAGATTGGTTTTATGAAACCAGTAGGCCAACACTATATAAAGAGGGAAGGTTACGAGATAGACGAAGATGTATCCTTAATGAAAGATGTCTGCAGGGTAAAGGGCAACCTGGCAGATATGAACCCTATTGTTGTAAAAAAGGGATTTACTGAAGAATATATTCAAAGAGGAGATAAAGAAGAGCTTATTCAAAAAATTCAAGGTGCTTTTGAGAGAATATCTAAAAATAAAGAATTGATGCTTATTGAAGGAACAGGACACGCAGGGGTAGGAGCAGTGATTGATCTCTCTAATGCTTCGGTGGCAAAACTATTAGGAGCAAAAGTCCTTCTTATATCCATCGGCGGAATAGGTAGACCTATTGATGAAATTATGATAAATAAAGCTCTTTTCGACAAGGAAGGGGTAGAAGTATTGGGAGTAGTAATAAATAAAGTCCTTCCAGATAAATATGAGAAGATAAAGAGAATAACTGGAAGAGGATTAGAAAAAAAGGGAATCAGGTTATTTGGAGTAATACCTTTCAGGAAGTCTTTAACTTATCCTACTATGGAACAGATCCAAGAAGCTAGTGGAGCTAAGATTCTCTACGGAAAAGAATACTTAAATAAGAAAGTAGACAACATCCTTGTGGCAGCCATGGAGCCCTACCATGCTCTTGAATATATTCTTCCTCATAGTCTGATAATTGTCCCTGGAGACAGAGAAGATATTATCCTTGCTGTTATTGCTGGAAGTAAATCAGAGATAGAGGATGGCTTTGAAATTTCCGGAATGGTTCTTAGCGGTGATTTAAAACCTCACCAAAGAATTCTTAAGCTGATGAAGAATTGTAATTTTCCTATACTTATCTCCGATAGAGATACCTACACCACCACTAAAAGAATACATGGACGAAGAGTTAAAATTCGCTCCAGCGATGAGGATAAAATAAAGGACGCCGAAGAGCTGGTAAGCCAATATGTGAATCTAAAAGAGCTCGTACGGCAAATCTAACCCAGTTTATGTCCAACCAAAGAGAACTTGTTTTTGCAGAAGTTAATGACATTTCTCCCTCCCAGCTATTTGCAGTCGTCGCCAATAAACCATATAGCTTTTTTTTAGATAGCGCAGAGGGTAAATATAAAAATAGGCTGGGTCGGTACTCTTTTCTAGGATGGGATCCTTTTCTCATATTAAAAGCCAAAGCAAATCAGATTCAGCTAATCCGAGGAACAAAGATTGAGCAAAGAAAAGATGAACCCTTTCTTGCTTTAAGAGAGATTTTGAATCGGTATCAAATAAGGGATATTCCCCAAGATCTACCACCTTTTCTGGGCGGAGGAGTAGGATATCTGGGCTATGACCTTTGCCACTTTGTGGAAAAGGTTCCCTCTACAGCCAAAGATGACCTCGGCCTTCCCGATGTTTATATCGCCTTCTACGACTCAGTATTTATAATAGACCATCTGTATAATAAGATATTTCTTTCCGCAATATCTTTTACCAAAAAGATAAAGAGTAAAGAGATATTTGAGGAGCGCCTGGAGGAAGCAACACTATGCGCTACCCGCTACCCGCTAAACGCTAAAAAAGAGGGAAACTATCTTTTAGACTCGAATTTCACTAAAAGTCAATATCTACAAGCTGTTCAAGCAGCCAAAAAATATATCAGAGAGGGTGATATTTATCAGGTAAATTTGTCCCAGAGATTTCACGGCAAGCTCACTATGGCTCCCCAGATGCTCTACCAGAGTCTTCGAGGAGTAAATCCTGCTCCCTTTGCTGGCTATCTAAACTTCGGCCAAATTAAAGTTCTTAGTTCTTCTCCGGAAAGATTCTTGAAAGTTAAGGGAAGAGAAGTTCAAACCAGACCCATAAAAGGAACCAGGCCGCGAGGAGATACTGAAAAAAAGGACAAAAAACTGGCCGAGGAGCTCCTCTCCAGTATAAAAGACAGAGCTGAACTGATAATGATTGTCGACCTTGAACGCAATGATCTAGGCAGAATATGTGAATTTGGATCTGTAAAAGTACCCGAGTTGATAACTCTGGAGGCCTTTCCTACTGTTTTTCACACAGTCTCTACCATAGAAGGCCGGCTGAGACAAGGAAAAGATAGAATAGACCTCCTTAAAGCCACCTTTCCCGGAGGATCTATCACTGGGGCACCTAAGATACGCTCTATGGAGATTATCGATGAATTAGAACCTACCACCAGAGGAATCTATACCGGCGCTCTGGGATATTTTGGCTTTAATAATACAATGGATCTTAACATAGTAATACGCACTCTCCTCGTGAAAAACGAGGATTTTTACTTCCAGGTAGGGGGTGGAATTGTAGCAGATTCGGATCCAGAAAAGGAATTCCAGGAAACTCTAGACAAAGCAAAAGCGCTTATCTTAGCCTGCAGCAGATAAATGGAAAGAAAAATATATATCAACGGAAAATTCTTTAAACAAGATGAGGCCCTTATTTCAGTTAATGAAGGGGGCTTTTTATTTGGTAAAGGGCTGTTTGAAACCATGCGAGCTTATTCTGGGGCTGTATTTAGACTCACCGAGCACCTGAAAAGAATACTTAGCTCCTGCCGTTTTTTAGAGATACCCTTCAAGGAAGATACTCAATCTCTTACAGAAAAGATAAATCAGACACTGCAGATTAATAATCTTTCCAATGCCTATTTAAAGCTAATTATCTCCAGTGGCATCAATAAAGGCAGCCTTACTGATACTAGCTCTTCCCCTACCCTGATCATTATAGCCCGAGAATTTGAACCTTATCCCCAACGTATTTATAAAGAAGGATTTAAAGCTATAACATCAAAAATACGCCGCAATCCTTATTCGCCTCTTGCCCAGCATAAAAGCCTAAATTTTTTAGAAAATGTCCTGGGCAAAAGAGAAGCCGAAGAGAGAGGAAAAAAGGAAGCTATCTTTATTGACCCTCAAGGAAACCTTACAGAAGGAGCTACAACTAATATCTTTTTGGTAAAACAAGGCTCAGTTATTAGCCCTGCCCTGAACTCTATGATTTTACCCGGCATTACTAGAGAAGTGGTTCTGGAAATCTCCTCAAACCTGAGTATACCTATAGAAGAAAGAAGAGTGGAGCTTAAAGAGCTATACGAAGCAGAGGAAGCTTTTTTAACTAATTCCCTCATAGAGATTATGCCCCTCGTTCAAGTAGATTCTCATATTATAGGAAAAGGGGTCCCTGGACCTCTTACCCAAAAATTAAAAAAAGAGTACCAGAAGAAGGTTTACCTGGAACTCAGCTTTTTCTCAAACCGTAAGATGCCGTAGCTAGCAAGTAGCTTTACTTGAGAATTCTTAAAAAGTTCAAATTCTTCAAATGTTCTACAACTGATGAAGACCATGATATCTCGGGGCTGTCTTATTACCCTTTGGCTGCCTGAAATCCCGTTCTTTCCATCTTACCCCAACCTCTCTTACCCAAAATATGGTCAAGACATCCCTTGAATCTCCACCAGGTGTTAAGCTGTCGGTAACCAAAGTTCTCTAAAACAGCATAAACAAAAAGAATGACCAAGTGAAAAATTTTTGGGTATCGTCTAAAGGAAAGTTCTTCCAGTACAAATGAGCCTACAGAAAGAATTATACCCAGCACAATAGCCGCAGCTAAAAAAAGAACGGCAAAAGCAAAACTAACTATATTGAAGTACCAGGAGACAAAGAAGACTATATATCCTGTGAATTCAACTATGGGACCTAACATCTCAAAAAAGAAAAAAAACGGCATGGCAAATAAGCCAACAGTGCCGTATTTGGGATTGAATAACATCTTTATATTCAGAAGCATGCTATCCATCAAGCCTCTCTGCCACCTATTTCTCTGCCTTGATAAAATTTTAAGTTTTTCGGGAACCTCAGTCCAACATACAGGATCCGGTATAAATGTTATCCGATATTTTCTTTTCTTTTTCCTCATTATTCGATGTAATCTTACCACAAGTTCCATATCTTCTCCAACAGTATCATTTCTATACCCCCCACATTCTACAACTGCGGCTTTGCTGAATAAACCAAAAGCTCCTGAGATAATTAACATCCCATTCAAAATGTCCCAACCGGTACGTCCGAAAAGGAAAGCCCTCAGATATTCGATAGTCTGAAATCTTGCCAGTGAGTTTTTGGGTATTCCTACCTCAATCACTTGGCCAGATCTTACCCTGCATCCGTTAGCAATTCTCACAATTCCACCCACGGCTACTGTATTTGGATTTTCTAAGAAAGGCCGCACCACTTTTAACAAAGCATCTGATTCTAACAGAGAATCAGCATCAACAGAACAGACTAAAGGATAGCGGGCAACATTGATCCCTGCATTCAAAGCATCGCCTTTCCCCCCGTTTTCCTTGTCCACCAGGACCAGGTTGGTATACTCGGAAGAAACATATACCCGGTTAATCCTTTTGCAATCTATTTGCATGGGATAGGTGAGGGGAGCCTTAACCATTTTGTATCTTTCTATTAATACCTCCAGAGTGTTATCCTTGGAGCCATCATTTACTACTACAACTTCGTGCTGAGGATATTGAAGTTGAAGAAGAGCTTTTACGGTCTCGGCGATTGTTTTCTCTTCATTATAGGCAGGAGTAATGATGGATATCGGTTTAAAAAAGGTTGACTGGAATACTTTTTCGAGCTCGGTTATTCTTCTTTCCCCAAGATAATGCTTTATGGCAAAAAAGGAGATTACATTTAGCAAAATATAGATTCCATTTATACCCAGAAAATATAAAAGAACTAGCCAGTTGTATTTCTGAATCAAATCTACCACAATTTCTTTCATTTCACTTCTCTACCTAATAATTCAGTTTCACTTAATATATGAGTGGAAATACGTCGGACATCAGAATTCTTTTCTTGCCTGGCCATTTTTTTTAAAAGAGTTATCCCCTCTTCTCCAAAGCTGGCCAAAGCCCAAGCAGCATTGTATCTAACCCACCAATTTTTATCACTTAAAGACTTAACCATCTTGCCAGAATATTCTGAGGCTCCTATTTTACCTAGTGCCTTAGCTGCCTCTGATCTTATAGACCAATTTTTATCATCTAAATGGGCGGCCAGAGCCGGAGCGCTTTCAATGTAAGGCATTTCTCCCAGAGCCTTGATAGACCTTATTTTCATTTCGCTATCTTTAGAGGTATTTAAAAGTTTCAATAGAGTGGGTCCAGATTTTAGGTACTGCCAGTATCCCAGTAAGTCTACAATTAGGTATTTCCACTTTCTATGAATATCCTCTTTATCTAAAAGTAGGCTTAGTTCACCGCAGATTCCACTGCCAAACTCTAGCAGCACTTGTGCTGCCTTATCAGGCCCCAAGTCTTCTCTTTTGGTTAAAAGAGACAGTGTCTCCGCCAAGTGCTGCCTCTCCCCTATTTTAGCCAGAGCAGTAGCACAAGCAAATGAAACTAGATAATTTTTATCTCTTAGTCCCTTTTGTAATTCTGGCACAGCTTCCTTATTTCGCATCAGTCCCAAAAAGAAAGCGGCGTAGATCTTATCCCACATCTTTTTTGAATTTAGCCTTTTCAAGTTGTAGTCAAATAGGTCTATCTTTTTCAAAAGAAGGGTTAAATTTTGAAAATCTTCTCCTTTTAGGGTTTTTAGATATTTTTCCATAAATTCTGCAAATAGATTAAAATATCTAGTCTCAACTGCTTTATCTATCTCCTCGGCGCTCACCTCCCCGGAAAGATACCCTAGGATCAGGCTTTCCCATATTTCGAAGTGCCCTTTTCTT
>JAUVZS010000036.1:0-8389 GCA_030602435.1 Clostridia bacterium | reverse complement strand
CATGAAAGGAAATATCACGCAGGACATAATCCTTATCGCTGTAAGCAAACCATACATTTTTAAATTCAATTTCTCCCTGGATTCTGTTTATAGGTAAAGGTAGCTGCGGATCCTTGATTTCGATTTGAGTATCCAGTAATTTAAATATTCGCTCCGAGGCAGCCATAGCTGATTGCATAATATTATATTTCTCACTTAAGTCTCTTATGGGATAAAAGAATCTATCCACATATTGGATGAAAGCTACCAATACCCCAAAGCTAAGTGCTCCTTTGAGAATTTGGCCTCCACCATACCAGATGATCAAAGCAATAGCCACCGAGCCAATGATTTCTACCGAAGGATGGAAGATGGAATGGTAAAAAACAGATTGCAGACAGGCTTCAAGATGGTGATAATTCAGCTTCTTGAACTTGCCAAAATTCTTTTTCTCTCGGTTGAATATTTGAATGATGGGCATACCAACGATACTCTCTTGCAAGAAGGTATTAATACGGGCTATTCTTGTTCTAATAGCACGATAAGATCCTCTCACCTTTTGACGAAAGAGTACGGTGGCATAAATTAATAAAGGTAGAACCATAAAACTTACCAGGGCCAGTTCGAAATTAAGCCATAATATAACGATGACGATACCCGCTAGACTGAAAATGTCGCCAAATATAGCTATGATACCGGAAGTTAGCATTTCATTTAAAGCTTCTACGTCATTGGTAAGTCGGGTTATAAGTCTTCCTACGGGATTTTTATCGAAAAAAGAGAGTGACATTTCTTGTAGGTGAGAAAAGAGTTTCATTCTTATATCAAACATTACCTTTTGACCGACAAATTGCATAAGATAAATCTGAAGATAACGCAGAAAAAAGGTTACTACCAGGATAGCCAGGAATAAGAGGGCAATACGGGATAAGCCTGAGATATTCCGGGTAGCTATATACGAGTCAATGGCAATTTTAGTAAGATACGGCCCTGCCAGTTGTAAAACAGAAATAAATAGAAGTAAAATGATAGAGAGAGCTACGTATAACTTATAAGGAAACAGGTATTTGATTAATCGACGCATTAGACGGCTATCGTATGCTTTTCCTAATATTTCTTCTTCTGTGTGATATGGATTCATGGATTAATCCTCTCTTTTAGCGTATAGTAGCGGTCGGATTCATCCGACTTTTTAGCCAATTAGTTGATTAGAGATTAGTTGATTAGTTATGCCACATTGTTTTTTATATTGATTCTCTGTCCGATACTAATCTCTAATTCACTCAATTAACTAATTATCTCTTTTACTTTGATAAATCAAACCGCTACATTTTTTCTAGCTCTTCCTCTAATTGCTGCTGGCGGTACATATTAGCATAGATACCATCTCTGGCTATGAGCTCTTTATGAGTGCCTTGTTCTATAATTTGACCATCCTTAAGTACTACTAGTAAATCAGCATTCTGGATAGTGGATATTCGATGTGATACTAGAATACAGGTTCGCCCTTTGCGGAACTTATGAAGCTCTTTCAGGATTTTCTCCTCAGTATGGACATCCACATTGGAGAAGGCATCGTCAAGAATGAGAATCTTGGGCTCACGAATAATGGCTCTGGAAAGAGCGGTTCTTTGTTTTTGGCCGCCGGAAAGAGTTACTCCCCTTTCTCCCACTGTAGTTTCATATCTTTGAGGGAACCTTTCAATCTCGTCACTCAGTGCTGAGATACTGGCAGCCCGCCTTAGTTTTGCCTCATCAAAATCCTCTAATCCATAGATAATGTTCTCCTTAACGCTTTCTGAGAAAAGAAAAGTTTCCTGGGGAACATAACCAATGTTTTTACGTAATACTTTGAGAGGTATAGCTTTGATATTTATACCATCAATGGTAAGGGAGCCTTTTTTTACCTCCAACAGGCGAGGAATTAGATCAACTAAGGTGCTTTTACCCGATCCAGTGGGGCCTATAATACCAATAGTTATACCTTTAGGTATCTTTAAATTAATATTTTTCAATACCGCTTTTCCATTTGTAGCCGTGCCATTTATGGCACAATCATAGGTAAAACTTATGTTTTTAAATTCGATTTCTCCTTTAAGAGTCCGAATGTCCTGGGTATATTTACTATCTTTAATTTCCGGCACTTGATCCAGTATTTCTAGGAGTCTGGCCATAGAGGCAGAACCTCTTTGCACCAGATTAATTACCCAACCCAGAGCCATCATAGGCCAGGTGAGTATCATTAGGTATCCAGTGAATTGTACAAATTGACCTAGAGTAATTTTATCCACGATAACTTGCCGTCCACCGAGCCATAAAACAATTACCATTCCTATACCGGCAATAAGCATGATGAAGGGAAAGAATATCCCCCAAATCTTTGCCAGAGACATATTTTTATCCATATAGTTTTGATTCAGTTTCCTAAATTTTCTTTTTTCGTTCTCTTCTTGAACATATGCCTTTACCACCCGTATCCCGCTTAAATTCTCTTGTACTCCTGTACTGATACTGGAGAATTGCTCCTGCACTTTTTGAAAACGGTGAAATATTCTAGAGCTGAAAATACTAACAGCTATAGTTAAAATTGGTAGCGGTATCAACGAATAAAGAGTCAATTTATAATCAATCATCAGCATTAAAATAATAGCCCCCGAGCCCATAATTATTGTATTTAGTAAATTGCGAATGCCTGGGCCCAGGAGCATTCGCACTGCTTTTAAATCATTAGTAGCGCGAGCCATAATATCTCCCGTTTTTATCTTATGAAAATAAGATAAAGATAACTTTTGCAGATGACTAAGGAGTTCATTGCGTAGTTCATATTCAATTCCAAAGGCGGTTCCCATTAACCTGCGGGTGGTCAAATATCGAAAGAGCCCCCCTATGATTGAAATGGAGACCATGAAGAGGGCATACAGGAGTAATGTCTCTTTATTCACCAGTGTCTTCAGACCATCTATGACGTAGCGTAATACATAAGGGATTAAAAGAGCAAGCAAACTGGCACCTACAGCGAAAATAAATCCTAATATCAAATCTTTCTTATGCCTTAATAAATAAGGCTTTAACCTGGTTAGATTACTCTTTATTCTCATGGGAATTTCACCTGCTAGTGAGGTATATCACTATCGATGTTCACCTCTTCTAGATTAATTTATATAGTTTATCAAATTAAAAAGGAAAAGCAATGTTAGAAGTCAGTTTATGATCTTGACATTCATCAATAATTGATGTATAATTATGATGATATAAAGGAGGTGCGCAAGATGAGAACTACTCTGAATTTACCTCAAGAACTTCTTTGTGAAGTAAAAGAGCTTTGCAAGGAAAAGACCATCTCGAAAGCTGTTGAGATTGTTCTAAGAGAGACGGTAAGGAGAAAGAAAATAGAGTTATTACTTTCACTGCCTGGAAAGATAGAAGTCGAAGATATTACCGAGGAGTTAGAGAATGCAGAAATTGAAGAATCCAAAAGAGATCGGCGTACTGATTGATACTTCGGTATGGATCGAATTTTTCCGAAATCGAGAGGCAAACTTAGTCAATAGGGTAAGAAAACTTATTAAATCCAACCAGGCTTATCTCTGTGGAGTTATACTCTCTGAATTACTTCAAGGCATAAAAAATGAAAAAGAACGCATGATGGTGACAAAAGCACTTCTCGGCCTTCCTTATATAGAAATGGGCAGAGAATTATGGGAAGAAGCTGGGAATATTTCCCTGGAACTTCGTAAAAAAGGTCATCTTATTCCTCTTACAGATATTTTCCCTGCTGTGCTTGCTATTCACCATAACCTTGAAATATTTACACTCGACGTCCATTTTCAACTCATTCCCGGAGTCAAGTTATTTAAAATGTGACAAATTTTTAGCAAGCTTTTTCATCATCTTAATGGTGATAGACAATAAGGAGGAAATCTAAATGTTAGGAAAAACCGATCCTCAAGGAAATTTCTTCGATTCCTACATTGAAAAGTGCTTTCTTCCTAAAGAGCACGAACTTCTCAAAATAAGGAAAAAAGTGGATTTTTCCTTTATCGAGAGGGAAGTAAAAGATCTTTATGCAAAAGAGAAGGGAAGAGTTTCTTATCCTCCTGAGGTAATGTTCAAGATTCTCTTTTTAGAGTTCTACTATAATCTTTCTGATGTAGAGATTGTAAAACAGCTAAAATTTAATGTTCTTTTTAGATATTTTGTAGGATTGAAGGCTAAAGATGCTGTTCCTGATTGTACTTCCCTCACTGTCTTTAGAAAAAGATTAGGAGAAAAAAGAGTTGAGAGAATTTTCGATGAATTCTTTAAACAATGCAGGGATAAGGGCCTCTTGAAAGAAAAACTTAAAGCCATAGATACTGCTCATACAATAGCCGACGTCGTCATTCCCAACACAATTGACCTTTTAAGGGAGGGAAGAGAAAGGATTCTTAGAACAATTGAAAAAGAGACGGGGAAACTAGAGAAATCCTTAAAGAAATATCTTCCGAAAAAGAAAACAGGCTGAAGTCCACCTTCTTTGCAGGATAAAATGAGTGCAAACTACAGATATTTCTAAAATTCTGGAAAAATAAGGAGAAAATGGAGGTTTAAAGAGATGAAGTTTGAAACAGTGAAGATGGAAATTCCTGCTCAGGCTAATATTATCATTGGGCGAACTCATTTTATCAAAACAGTAGAGGATCTTTATGAGGTAATAGTTAATTCTGTACCTAATGGGAAATTTGGTATCGCTTTCTGTGAGGCATCGGGTCCCTGTCTGGTAAGGGCGGAGGGGAACGATGAGGAGTTAAAATCAGTAGCTATTAAAAATGCCACTGCTCTGGGAGCAGGGCACACTTTCGTTATCTTATTAAAGGAGATATTCCCGGTAAACGTTCTCAATGGTATCAAGAACTGCCGGGAGGTCTGTTCTATACTCTGTGCTACGGCCAATCCAGTAGAGGTGGTAATAGCCCAAACACCTCAAGGGAGAGGAATTATGGGAGTTATAGATGGATTTAGACCTAAAGGAGTGGAAACAGAAAAGGATGTCAAAGTACGCAAAGAATTTTTGAGAAAAATAGGGTATAAGCTTTGATATTATGCTTGAAATATGTTATAATATTTCTAGATAGTATAATGAAAACGGGAGATTATGAGTTATGCCGGCAAATTTACCTCCTCAATACTACGAAGCTGAGGAAAGATACAGGCTAGCTAAAACTAATCAGGAAAAGTTAGCTATTCTTAAAAAGATGTGGGCTATTATGCCCAAACATAAAGGAACAGATAAACTCCAGGGGGACCTCAAGGCAAAGATATCTCAGTTAAAAAAGGAAATACAGAAAAAGAAAAAAACTGGTAAAAGTACCTATAGTCGTCATGTAGACAAACAGGGAGCTGCTCAGGTGGTGATTATAGGCTCGCTTAACGTGGGAAAGTCTCAATTAGTGGCTAGTCTTACCAATGCTACTCCCGAGGTGGCTCCTTATCCTTTTACCACGCACGAGACCCTTGTGGGAATGATGTCTTTTGAAAATATAAAGATCCAGTTAGTAGATACTCCTCCTATAACGGATGAATTTATAGAACCGTGGCTGCCAGAAATTATTAAATACGCTGATTATGTTATACTAGTTGTTGATCTGGGAAGTGAAGAGGTTTTAGACCAGGTAGATGCGGTGTCGAAAAAATTGGAGCGATCAAAGATTAAAAAAACTATGATTTTAGGCAACAAGAGTGATTTAGAAGGTGCTGAGGAAAAATTCCAAATGCTGAAAGAACTTTATGCTGAGAATTTTTCTATAGTTTCTGTTTCCGCAAAAAATTTAGAAGGGCTAGAGGAACTCAAGAAAAAGATTTATGAAGAGTTAAATATTATTCGGGTATATACAAAAGAGCCGGGAAAACCAGCCGATATGATGGATCCCATTGTCTTAAAGAAGAGAAGTATACTTATAGATGCAGCCAGAGTCATTCATAAGGATTTTGCCTATAAATTAAAATATGCTAAAATGTGGGGTTCAAGTAAATTCAGTGGCCAACAAGTTGACAGAAATCATCCCTTAGAGGACGGTGACATCGTAGAATTTCATTTATAAGGAGAAAAATGAATAAAAGAGATTTATTAACTCTTAAAGACTGGTCCAGGGAAGATTTAATAAATACTATAGAGGAAGCCATTACTATAAAGCAAAATCCAAAAAGATATGCTCATCTTTTAAATGGACAAACACTAGCTATGCTTTTTCAAAAGACTTCTACCAGGACACGTGTTTCTTTTGAAGTAGCCATGACTCAACTGGGAGGACACGCAATTTTCCTGGATTGGAAGACTACTAATTTCACCTTAGCAGAGATAAGGGATGAGGTAAGATATCTTTCCCGCAATGTTGATATTATAATGGCTCGCCTTTTAAAACACCAGGATTTGGAAAAGACTGGTGAGGCTTCAAGGGTACCTGTAATCAATGGCTGCACAGATAAATATCATCCCTGCCAGGCTTTCTGTGATTTGGTGACTATTAAGGAAAAAAAAGGCAGGTTAAAAGGGTTGAATCTGGTATATGTAGGGGTACAAAATAACGTCTGCAACTCTTTAACTATTGGCTCAATCAAAGTAGGGATGAAAATTACCGTGGTAGCTCCCGTAATTCATCAGCCGAGTCTGGATAGAGGGCTTATAGAAGAGGCAGAAAAAAGTGGGCTTTATTACACTACTTTAAATATAAAAGAAGCAGTTAAAGAGGCAGACATTGTCTATACTGATACCTGGGTAGACATGGAACTCTTTTTAGACCCTAAATTTAAAAAAGAGAAAGAGAAAAGAATAGAGAAACTTAAGCCTTACCAGCTTAACCAGGATTTATTAAAGGATAGAGATGTTCTAATTATGCATGATATGCCTATTCATGAAGGATATGAGATAACTCGCCAGGTTATAGAAAGTCCAAATTCAATCATATTTGAACAGGCGGAGAATCGACTTTATGGCCAGAAGGCCATCCTTTTGAAACTACTAGAAAAAATCTGAAAAATAAGGAGGAAGAAAAAGTGGATTTTACCTTAAGTGATGATCAAAAGATGATTTTGGGACTGGTAGAGGAAGTTTGTGAAAAAGAATTTGCTCCTCGTGCTGATGAAGTTTCTACCAAAGGAGAGTTTCCCAGTGAGAATATAAAAAAGTTAGCCGAACTTGACTTATTTGGCGTTACTGTCCCTGAAAAATATGGCGGATTAGGAATGGGATATCTTACATGGGCTTTAATCTCAGAGAAGATTTCCAGAGCCTGCGCCACCACCGGTTTAATCTTCGGGGCAAATCTACTTTGTACCTATCCTCTTTTACAGTTTGGTACTGAACCACAGAAAAATAAGTTTCTTCCTCCTCTAGCTAAGGGTGAATCGTTAGGTGCTTTTGCTTTAACTGAGCCAGAGGCTGGTTCAGATGCAGGAAATGTTCAAATGACGGCCAAAAAGGAAGAAAACCATTATGTCCTTGATGGGAATAAGATTTTCATTACTAATGGGGAGGTGGCTGATACCTATATTGTTATTGCTAATATGAATAAATCTCGGGGAGCGCGGGGATTAACTGCTTTTATTGTGGAAAAAGGAAATTCTGGATTTGCCTTCGGGCAGCATTTCGAGAAAATGGGACTGAGTGCCCTACCTAATGTGGAGTTAATTTTTGATAACTGCAAGATTCCTCTAGGAAATCTTTTATTTAAGGAAAAAAGGGGATTTAGAGTGGCTATGCGGACTTTTGCTGCGGGCAGGATTGGAGTGGGGATTGGAGCTTTAGGGGTAGCTGAAGCTGCCTTTGAGAAAGCAAAGGAATATTCGAAACAGCGCATACAGTTTGGCAAATCTATCTCCAGTTTTCAAGCTATTCAACATACTCTGGCTGATATGGCCACCCAGATAGAGGCGGCTAAGTACCTTCTATATCGTGCGGCCTGGCTTTTGGATGAGGGTGAACCTTTTGAAAAGATTTCTTCTATGGGTAAACTCTATGCCTCAGAGGTGGCTATGAGGGTGACTACTAAGGCGGTTCAGGTTTTTGGAGGATACGGCTACACCAAGGATTATCCAGTAGAGCGCTACATGCGGGAGGCAAAGCTTTTTGAGATTATTGAGGGAACCTCCGAGATTCAAAGGGGGGTCATTGCTAGTTTGATTTTAAAGGAACATAACTAATCAAAATCGTATATAGTATGTAGTATATCGTATATCGTCGAAAAAGCTATAAGCCTTAAGCTGTAAGCTTTAAGTTTTTGAAGAGAGGGAAATATCTTGCCTCTTACCGCTGAAAAAGGGTTTTACAGCTTATCGCTTATAACTTACAGCTGAAAGAAACTATACGCTAAATTATAAGGAAGAAAGTATGCAAATCATTGTCTGTATCAAGCAAGTTCCAGATACAGAAGAG
>JAUVZS010000261.1:0-2814 GCA_030602435.1 Clostridia bacterium | reverse complement strand
AGTGTAGGCACCAATATACTTTTTCACTCTATAAACAAAAACATCCAGGGCTAACTTAGCTAAATGATTATCAGCTTGCTCCGCTCTTTGTAGATCTCTTATATCATTGCTCATTCCTGAAATTCCCAACAATCCGCTTTTAGTGTTTAAAATATCCCGAACCTTATCAGAGCTTAAACCTACCTGTTTAATCAACCATAGAATTAACCCTGGATCTAAATCCCCACATCTAGTTCCCATTACCAGCCCCTCCAGGGGAGTAAAACCCATACTGGTGTCAATAGGCTCTCCTCCTTGAATAGCGGTGATGCTACATCCGTTGCCCAGATGGCAGGTTATCATTTTTAATTTTTTTAAAGAGGTACCTATTACCCTAGCTGCTTTTTGGCAGACATATTTATGGGAAGTCCCATGGAATCCATATCTTCTTATCCCATATTTTTTATAATACTCATAAGGAAGCCCATACAAAAAAGCCTTTGGGGGAAGGGATTGATGAAAGGCTGTGTCAAATACTGCCACCTGAGGAGTTCGAGGAAGAAGACTGCGGGCTGCTTCAATTCCAGCAAGATTTGAAGGATTATGTAAAGGAGCAAGGGGAATGAGTTTCCGAATAGTATTAACTACTTCCTCATCTATTAAAGAGGGCTGTAAAAATTTCTCTCCTCCGTGAACCACACGGTGGCCTACAGCCAAGATTTGAGAAAGATCCTTCAGGACACCTCTATTTCTATCGGCGATGATATTAAACAGTTGCCTTAATCCTTCTTTGTGGTTAGCAACTCTTTCCTCAATTTTAATCTTTCTATCTCTGAGAAAATGTAGTTGCAAGGAGTTTTTCTTTCCAATTCTCTGAAGGTTTCCCTGGGCCAGGACTTCCTCTTTGTTCATATCCAACA
Source organism: Clostridia bacterium (assembly GCA_030602435.1). GTDB lineage: Bacteria > Aerophobota > Aerophobia > Aerophobales > AE-B3A > JAUWRC01. The sequence goes on along the minus strand of JAUVZS010000261.1, from coordinate 1,915 downwards.
GTTTGTACTTTATGGATGAGCTACCACAGTTAACGGCTAATATTTTCATTATGTTTCCTTTTTCTCCTTGAAGTGTAAGAATTTATAACCTATAGCGACAAATGTCACTATCAAAATGTCAAAAAGTATTAATTCACATGGTTGCCGAGGGACATTTTCTGAAGGAGCCTTAGAGAAACTACCTTAACGAGGCTTCGAGCGGAGGAAAAAGAAAAACACACTGTTTGAGGAGCGAAGCGACGAGTTTGTGTTTTTCCCGTAGCGAAGAAGCCGAGCAGAAACAATCTAAGGCTTCTATACAGCGACAGAAGAAAATTGGCTAAATAGCCAAAGCTATTTACCCGAGCATATTAACTCGAGAAATGTCCTGAGGCATTTCTCGACAAAAAGATGGAACATAAAGCAAGAGAACAAAACTTTGTCTGGGGAGGATCGGCACGTGAAGGAATAACATAAGGTACTCTAGTCCCCACTACAATGCTAGCCATCCTCGTCTTACCCCTTTTTGCCAATTCCATCCAATTTTTGTAAATTATGTTGGCTGCATCCAGATTTGGAGCCAATAAAATATCAGCTTTCCCAGCTACTTTTCTTGCCAGTAATTTTTCTTCCATTTTTTTTGTTTTAGCTGAATCTGGGTCAATAGCAAGATCATAGGAAAGTGGGCCATATAAAACTGTATTTTTCCATTGGCTTTTAGTTAAAGCATCAGCTATTAATGTAGACTCTAAGGTTTTCATTATTTTCTCATTGGCTGAAAGCACAGCAACTCTTGGTTCTTTAATGGATAAGACTAAATGAGCTACTTCAACAGCATTTTCTACCATTTGAATCATCTTCTCATAATTGTAAATATTATTTACCGCTGAATCGGTTAATAAAATTATTCTATTTATACCCTGTTCAGGTATTTCAGCTAAAGTCACCTGGCTTATGATTCGTCCTGTTCTTAATTCTGAGTTTTTATCTACTAATACTGCACTTGTAAGAAGGGGACTGGAAATGTACCCTTTGAGAAGAATCTCTCCTCTACCTTCTTTAATAGCCATTACCGACCGTTTTGCTGTTTCTTCCTCTCCGTTGGTAGCAATAACCTCATATTCTTTAGAAGAAATCCTAATATTTAATTGCTTAGAGAAATGTAGTATTTTCTCTAGATTTCCCACCAGGATAGCCGTTTTGATGATTCCCTTCTCAATGGCAAGAACTATACTCTCTAGCTCTGTTGGATAATCAGCTCCGGCAACGACAACTTTTCTAGCTGGCAGCCTCTGAGCCACTTTTACTAAATCATCTATTTCTTTAATTAGAGATAATTTTTTCATATTTATTATCTTTTTTCACTTAAACGTAGATATACCTCACTTCGTGAGGTATAGGGTTGGAGAGGAAAAATACTCTTTCAGGTGAGGAGAAATATCCCCCTTTAAGCTAATCTTCTTTTATAGCTTTCTTTTTTGAAGGTAATCAAGTACATCAAAGGGGTGGGGTGGACAGCCAGGAATATATCCTCCTTGATCTTTATATTTTTTGGTACATAAACCAAAGCATAAAAGCTTTTCTTTAACCTCTTTGGGAACTTTCACTGTCTGGCCAAATATTAAAGTATAGTCCTCGAGTAGACCTAGCTCACTTTTCTTTTCCAAATCAATGAGAAGAGCCTGCATAACATGACGACAGCCACTGCAGGCCCCTGCCTCATAGATTTGAATTCCTTTCTTTCTGTATGCTTCAAAGTCAAGCTGTATTCTTTTAAAAGGCCTTTTAACCTGGTCTATAGATAGACCAACTACTTCAATTTGAGAAATATCTGCACATCCCAGGCCCTGTTCAGCAGCCAATTGAATATACTCAATCTCCACAGGATCTATTCCCATTACATTAGCCGCCACTGTATCAGCAGCTACTGTATCAA
>JAUVZS010000084.1:0-6012 GCA_030602435.1 Clostridia bacterium | reverse complement strand
GTTACATATTTTCTTATTGCTTGATCGTACATTGGTCCTTTTTTTAATAGCCTTCCTTGCTGCCTATATACACCATCTTTAAATTCCAGAGCATCTTCTGCATCGGTAATTCCCCCCATACCTATCAAGGGTAGATTGACTTTTTGAGAAGTTTGCCACATCATTCTTACAGCAATAGGTCTTATGGCTGGCCCAGAAAGGCCTCCGGTGATGTTCCCTAGCTTAGGTTTCCTTGTCTCTACATCAATAGACATGCCCAGTACGGTATTTATCAGCGATAAAGCTTCTGCTCCTGCTTCTTGGGAGGCCTGGGCAATTTTGGTAATATCAGTTACATTGGGGGTAAGTTTGACTATAAGAGGAATATCGGTGATTTCTCCTAATTTTTTTACCAGAGAAAAAGTTTGCTCTGGATCAGTACCGAAGATAAGACCTTTTTCTTTAACGTTAGGGCAGGAGATATTCACCTCTAAGGCACTTATCCCTTTGACCTGGTTTAGTCTTTCGGCAAGGCGTAGATACTCTTCTTCTTTTTCTCCGGCAATATTGACAATTATTGCCGTCTGGAACCCTCGTAAAAAAGGAAGTTCTTCTTTAAGGAAAACGTCCACTCCTGGATTTTCTAATCCAATAGCATTAAGGAGGCCGGCGGGCGTTTCTGCCAGGCGAGGAGGAGGATTTCCTTCTCTAGGCTCCAGAGTAACTGCTTTGACCATTATCCCTCCCAGTTCATTTAAATTAATCAACTCAGCATACTCTTCTCCATAGCCAAATGTTCCCGAGGCAACCAGAACTGGATTCTTCAAAGTGATTCTACCCAGCCTGACGCTCAGGTCAATGTTTTTCTTAGATTCACTGCTCATATCTCATTCCATTGAATTTCGTCAGCTTCAAAGGCTGGACCATCACGGCAAACGCGCAGATAGCCCGTCTGTCCCTTTATGGTACAACCCAGGCAGGCTCCTATTCCACAACCCATCCTTTGTTCTAATGAGACCTGACAGGGAATTTTATATCTAAAGCTGAGTTCAGCTATTCTTTTTAGCATGAGGGCTGGGCCGCAGGCACAAACTAGATTTACTTGAGATTCTTTAGATAAAAGTTGAAAAAAAAGGTCGCTAACCAGACCTTTAAAGCCTTCACTTCCATCTTCGGTGGCTATTTCTATCTTAACGTTTAGATTCTTAAAATCTTCCAGACATAGAATCTTTTCTTTAGTTTCAGCTCCCAGGAGGACGAGAATATCGAGCTGATTTTTATTTATGGAGGAGTCATTTATTATAGATTGCCTTTTACTTCCTTTCTCAGCTTTCCAGTGGGTATAGCCCGCTAACCTCTCTGCCAGAAAATAAAGAGGAGCTACTCCTATCCCGCCGGCCACCAGGATAACTTTTTCTAAACCTGGATTTACTTTAAATCCCTGTCCCAGGGGACCTAGAATGTCTATTTTCTTTCCTATTTTTTTCCTGGACAAAAGCTGTGTCCCTTTTCCCACCACTTTATAGAGAATCTCTATTTTTTCACCTTGAGATTTATGAATGCTGAAAGGACGCCTGAGCAGAGGATCATATCCTTCTCTCACTCTAATATGGACAAATTGTCCTGGTTTTGCCTCTCCGGCAATTTCAGGAGCATCTAAACATATCTTATAGTGCTCAGGGATAATCTTTTTATTAAGTATAATCTTAGTCTTGATCTGATGCATTTTTTTCAAATTATATCAGGATTCCAGGAAAATTCAAGGAAGATAGGCTAAGGTTGTCAATGCAAAGTAAAAAGTATGACATTTTTACTTTGCATTGACATATTTTTCTCTTACTTGCTTTGACTACGCCAAAACGTGCCAAAAATTGACAGAGACGGCTCTTTGATATAGAATAAAATCCCTCTATAAGGAAAGAAAATTAGTGAAAAAGACTCTATTGGAAAAAGTTACCAGGATCGTGGCTGAGTTATGTATAGAGAGCAATTACGGGATAAGAGAGGATGTTTTTAGAGCGCTCTGTCAGGCAGAAAAAAGAGAAGTGGAGAGGTTGCCTAAAGCAGCTTTAAGTAAATTAATTGAGAATGTTCAGATAGCAAGGAAGGAGAGGATTCCTTTATGTCAGGATACAGGGGTGGCGGAGGTTTTTCTGGAGATAGGTAAGGGAGTCGGAATCGAAGGAGACGAGTTAAAAGAGGCTATAAATCAAGGAGTGAGAGAGGGATATAAGACAGGGTATCTGCGTAAATTCATAGTGAATGACCCTCTTTTCTCTCGAGAAAATACTGGCGATAATACTCCTGCCTTGATTCATTTTTGTTTTGAGCCCTCTTTTCAAAATAAGATAAAGATTACTCTTCTTCCCAAAGGGTTTGGCTCAGAAAATACGCTCTATTGGAGGAGGAATTATTAAGGGAGATTAATGAGCTAGAGATAGGGGCACAAGGCCTGGGGGGAATAAATACTTGTTTAGGGGTGAATATTGAGCATTTCCCTACCCATATAGCTGGTCTTCCTGTAGGAGTGAATATAAGCTGCTATGCGTTAAGACAGGCCTCGGCCGTGATTGAAATGTAGTATCTCGTTGCTCGTCGCTAGTTGCTCGTGAAGAAGGAAGTAGATGATATGGGATTGCTTCGCTTCGCTCGTAATGACAGGCGAAGAAGACGAGATACGATCAATGAATAACGAATTAGGAACAATGAACAGAATTAACGAGCGACGAGCGACAAGCAACGAGCAACGAATATTAGGTATTGATGAAGCAGGCAGGGGCCCGGTGATAGGTCCTCTGGTTATTTGTGGGGTAGTATTGAGTTCATCTAATCTTTTGAAACTTTCTCAGAAGGGAGTAAGGGACTCAAAGAAACTAACCGCCTCTAAGCGAGAGAAGTTAAATGGAGAGATCCAGCTCCTGGCTGAGGGATATGAATTAATTATCATTCCTCCTCAGGCTATAGATAGAGAAGGAATGAATGATTTAGAGCTAAAAGGTGTTGTAAAATTAATTGATAAGTTTCTTCCTGATCAGGTTTTTTTAGATGCTCCTACTCGCAATTGTCTCTCTTTTGAAAGAAAAATTAGAGAGCTTCTTGCTGCCGAGACGAAGGTGGAGTTGGTAGTAGAAAATTTTGCTGATGAGAATTATCCCATTGTAGGAGCAGCTTCTATCCTGGCTAAGGTGGAAAGGGATAGAAGGATATCCGAACTGGAGAAAGAATACGGAAATTTAGGTTCAGGTTATCCTTCTGATGAGAAAACAATTAGATTTTTGAAGAAGTATCTTGACCACTATGGATGTTTTCCCCCTATAGCAAGGAAAAGATGGAAGACCCTTGATAGGATTAAGAAAGAGAGAGGAATGAAATAACTCATGGTAAAGATAGGTCAAAAAAAAGGACTGATTATCCTTGTTTTAGGTGTGGTGGCTGCTATTGCTCTGTTATTTCTTATAAATTGGGAGAGAAAAAAAGAGGGTTATCCGTTAAAAGAGGAAAAGGAGGTTTTTCTTTCAGAAGCCCAGGAAGTGAATTTAGTAGGATGGAATGAGGAGGGAGAAAAGAGTTGGAAACTTGAAGCTGATTCCGGAGTCCAGTTTTCCGATAGAACAGTCTTAAGTGGAGTAAATCTCTATCTTCTAGAGAAGGAAGAACCTATTTCGAGTGTAGAAGCAAAAGAGATAATAATGGACAATCGCAGCTCTAATTTGCTCTTTAAAGGAGATGTTAAGGTTATCTCTTATCTTGATGGAGCTGAGCTCCTCACCTCGGAACTGGAGTGGGTAGCCTCAGAAAGGAAACTTCGGGCTCAGAATAAGGTTACTATAAAAAGGAAGAATCTTGTTATAGAAGGGTGGGGTCTTGTTGCCGATCCTGACTTATCTCAAATTGAGATCGAGAGGGAAATTATAACTAGATTTGTTGGGGAAGGAGAGTGATGATGAGAAGAAAAATTTTTATGATAAGTGGACTAATACTTTTATTCAGTGTGAGCTTGACAGGAGCAATATCTGCGGCCCAGGAGACGATAGAGATTACCTCCTCTTCCATTAGAATAGATTATGATAGTGGAGCAGTCTACTGCAAGGGTGACGCTAGGGCTGTCTGGGGAGGTGTGATAATGGAAGCGGACGAAATGCAGATATTTCTGACGGAAGAGAATACCGTGGAGAAAATAGAGGCTAGAGGAAATGTTAAAGTAATTCAAGAGGAGGAAAAAAGGGAGGCCGGCGGCGAGATGGCTATTTATACAGCTGAAGATGATAAGTTTGTCCTGGAAAACAAAGCTTATTATTACGATGAGTCAGGAAATAGTTTACTAGCAGAGAAGATAATCATCTGGATAGAAACTGAGAGACTTGAGGCAGAAGGAATAGAAGGAGTACCTGTAAAGGCAACTTATATAGTAGCAGATTAAGGGAGGGAAAGCTGGTGGTTCTACGGGTGGAGAATTTAGCTAAGATTTATCAGAAAACCTTGGTAGTAAATAAAATATCTCTTAAAGTGAATGAGGGGGGGATAGTGGGTCTTTTAGGACCTAATGGAGCAGGAAAAACCACCACTTTTCACCTCATCGTAGGATTAGTTAAGCCTACAGAAGGAAGGATTTTTTTGGGAGAGGAGGAAATTACTCATCTTCCCACCTATCAAAGGGCAAGAAAAGGGATTGCCTATCTTCCTCAAAGGCCTTCCATTTTTCAAAAACTTACCGTTAAAAAAAACCTTCTGGCTATCTTGGAAACTCTGGATCTTTCCCTGGGAGAACAAGAAGAGAGAGCAAATTCTCTATTGGCGGAGTTAGGAATTACTCATCTGGCAGGACAGATGGCTTATTTACTTTCCGGGGGAGAGCGCCGAAGAGTGGAGATAGCTAGAGCCTTAGTTACCTCTCCTTCTTTTATTCTCCTTGATGAGCCCTTTGCCGGCATAGATCCTATTACCGTATCCGATTTACAGACAATCATCTTTAAATTAAAAAGTAAGGGCATAGGGATACTTATCACTGACCATAATGTTAGAGAAACTCTTCAGATTACTGATTTTTCTTATGTTATGCATCAGGGAAAAATTCTTATTGCCGGGAAAAGAGATGAACTCACTCAAGACAAAAAAGCAAGGGAGATCTTTCTGGGGGAAAATTTCAAACTTTAAGCAAGGTAAAACCATTTCTATATGGTTTTTAGGGATAGGAGCAAGTTTTTTCTTTGTGCTTTCTTCCTCCTTTGCCGCGGAAGGAATTCCTCAATTTAAGCTTCAGGCAGACCATTTTGAATGGAGTCAAGAGACTTCCTCTATTGTAGGATGGGGGAACGTTAGTTTAGAGTATGAAGATATCTCGATAAAAACAGATAATATAAAGGTAAATTTAGAGACTTCCGATCTTTTAGTAGAGGGAGAGGTGAGGATTCAGATAAAGGAGCGAGTTATAGAAGGCAAAAACCTTAAGTATAATTTAAAGAGAAAAGAGGGGATGATTCAGTCTCCCCGTGGAAAGGAAGGCTCTTTTTTCTACAGGGCAAAAGAAGCTTATCTCTCATCTGAGACAATAGAACTAAGAGAAGTTAATTTTACTACTTGTAATCTTTCTCCACCTCATTACAGTGTAAGAATGGGAAATGTTAGTATACGCTTTAAGGAAGAGACTGTAATGAAAAACATCGCCTTTTATTTTAAGGGTTTACCTTTTCCTGTTTTCTGGGTGCCTTACTTTGTACAATATATACGCAAAGAGAATCGAGTTATATTTCCTGTCTTTGGTTATAGCAAGTTTGCTGGCTTGTCTATACAGACAGGATATTATCTTTATACCTCTCCTTCTCTTCAGACTAAGTTTCATTTGGATTATAGAACAAAAAAGGGATGGGCTCAAGGGATTGATGTATCCTATCGTCTTAAAATAGGAGAAGGAGAGTTAGATAGTTATTTCACCAGAGAAATAGGTTCAACAGAGGAGAGATGGGCAGTAAGACTAAGGCACCAGCATACCTTTTCTCCATCTACTTATCTTAAGCTCAGGCTGGAACGAGTAAG
>JAUVZS010000279.1:0-2574 GCA_030602435.1 Clostridia bacterium | reverse complement strand
ATGGTTCTTAAGTGCTGATGGGGATTTCCCACCAGGCTTAAAAGATACCTCATTTTTCGAAGATCGAAAAATTTCTTCTTGTAAGGAACCCATTCTTTTTTCTCGTAATTGACAAAGGAATCTACATATTTTAAAGCTTCTTTATAGGACCACATATCTCGTCGCTCGTATCTCGTCGCTCGTATCTCGTACCCCCTCGCCTTAATCCTCTCCCCATAGGGGAGAGGAAAAACGAGAATCTAGCATCGAGCATCGAAAACCACTCACCAATTCCCCATTCACGATTTTTACGACTTAGGAGATGCGATATACTATATACGATTTACTGGTTTTTCAGTTCCTCATAGATAGGGAACTCTTTACAGAGTTCCTCTACATCTCTTTTAATTCTCTTTCTAAGATTGTTATCTTCTGGATTGTGTAATATTTTGCTTATCCATTCTCCGATCAGTTTCATCTCTGGCTCCTTCATTCCTCGGGTGGTAAGAGCAGGAGTTCCTGGCCTTATTCCTGAGGTGAGGTGAGGGGATTGGGTGTCGAAAGGGATAGAATTATAATTAACCACTATTCCTGCCCTCTCTAAAATAGCAGCTGCCTTGTTCCCAGTTATGCCGTTATCGGAGAGGTCTACCAGCATAAGATGAGTATCTGTCCCTCCTGAGACCAGACGAAATCCCTCATTATTTAAGGCCCTGGCTAATTCTTTAGCGTTAGAGAGGACCTGTTTTTGATATTTTTTAAATTGGGGCTCTGCTGCTTCTTTGAGACATACCGCCTTCGCTGCTATAGTATGCATAGAAGGACCTCCCTGAGTTCCGGGAAAGATAGCTCTATCTATCAAGGAAGCATATTTTTGCCGAGAGATAATCAGTCCTCCTCGCGGGCCGCGCAAGGTCTTCTGAGTTGTGGCTGTAACTACATCGGCGTAAGGTACAGGATCTGGATGTAGGCCAGCGGCAATTAAGCCTATAATATGAGCCACATCAGCTAGAAGATAAGCTCCTACTTCATTGGCAATCTCTCTCCAGATCTCAAAATCTATAGCTCGTGGATAGGCGCTAGTACCTGCTATTATTAATTGAGGACGGTACTTTCTGGCTATTTGTCGAATCTCTTCGTAGTTGAATACCTCCGAGGTCCTATCTACTCCATAACAAACTATCTTATAGTGAGTATGAGTCAGCGTTTTTTTACAGCCACCGTGAGAAAGATGTCCTCCATGGGATAATTTTAAGGAAAAAATGGTATCCCCGGGATTAAGTAAAGCTTGATAGACAGCTATGTTAGCCTGGGTTCCTGAGTGGGCCTGTACATTTATGTGCTCCCCCCTAAAGAGTTTTTTTGTTCGCTGAATAGCCAATTCCTCTATTTCATCTATAAACTGGCAGCCCTGGTAATACCGTCTTTTAGGGTAGCCTTCGGCATATTTATCCATCAGGATGGATCCCTCCGCCTCTAAGACAGCTCTACTAGGATAATTTTCTGAAGGGATAAGGGTTAAGCTATTTTGCTGTCGAAAAAGTTCCTTTCGCAGGATTTCTTTTATCTCGGGATCAGTATGATTCAGTGAATTAACCATAAAAGTTCCTTTCTTTGTATTTTGAAAATAAACTTGTCAATCCAAATTAGTTCTTTCAGCCACAAAATCTTCCCCTGTTATCCTTTCCAATGCCTAATGCCTGAAATGCCTCATTCCCGTGAATAACATGGTCATTTCGTATTTATTGGCTGCTTCTATTACTTCCTTATCCCGTAAGGCTCCTCCTGGTTGAATGAGAGCGGTTATTCCCCTTTTTCCTGCTTCTTCTGCCACATCAGGGAAGGGAAAGAAAGCGTCAGAGGCTAAAACTGCATCTTTTACTCTCCGGCCAGCTTTTCTAATAGCCAACCTGCAGGCGTCTATTCGACTCATCTGTCCTGCTCCCACCCCTACCACTGTCTTATCCTTGGCCAGAACAATAGCGTTAGATTTGACCCATTTAGAGACTATCCAGGCAAACAATAAATCATCTTTCTCCTTTTGAGTAGGAGGTCTTTGGGTCACTGTTTTTAAGTCATGAAGAGTATAAGTTTTCTCATCTTCTTCTTGCAGGAGAATGCCTCCTCTGACTCTTTTTATATTCCAGCTTTTCTTTTCTTTAGCCAGAAAATTACCAGTTTTTAAAATGCGTACATTTTTCCCCCACTTTTGCTTGGTTTTTAAGATTGCCAGGGCTTCTTCTTCATAGTCAGGGGCAATTATGGCTTCAATAAATGTATCCGGAGAAGCTATCTTTTCTGCCGCAGAGAAATCTACTACTTTGTTCAATCCTACAATACTTCCAAAAGCCGAGAGAGGGTCCCCGCTGTAAGCTTTTCTAAAAGCCTCTTCCAGATTAGAAGCAGAGCCTACCCCACAGGGATTGGTATGTTTTATTACCACTGCTGCTGGCTCTTTAAATTCTTCTACTATATTCAGGGCAGCATCCAGGTCTAATAGATTATTAAAAGAAAGGTTTTTCCCCCAGATTTTTTGAGCTGAAGAAAGACTTACTCCTTCTTTTTCCCATTCTCCATAGAAGGCCGCTTTCTGGT
>JAUVZS010000129.1:0-4780 GCA_030602435.1 Clostridia bacterium | reverse complement strand
AAGGTAGGAAATCTTGCTTCCTATACCAAAAACCATATGTAGAATCAGTACTAGCGTGAATCACTTTTTTTATTCCTAACTCAGATGCCGCCACATAGACATTAGTTGTCCCCATTATATTTACATACATTATTTTCTCTGATGGATCGTTATATGGATTAGGAATAGCTGCTAAATGAATTACAGCCTCTGCTCCTTTAAAAGCTTTTCTACAATCACCGATCTTTAGCATATCTGCCTTAACGAAGTCAACGCTTTTATCCTTGGGCTCTTTTATATCAAAATTAGTGACTTCGTGGTGGAACTTTTTCAACTCATCTACTACATATTCTCCTATCAATCCACTTCCTCCTGTAACAACTACTTTCATTACTTCTCCTCCTCATATGATTGGATTTAGTTAAGGGTCTATATCTTTAAAGTAGTTATTGTCACCACCTTCTCTATCTGATTTCCCCCTTTTTGGTACCTTAAATTCTCCAATGATGTTAAGATGAGGTAAATATAGAGGTAAAAACACAAAAGTTCAATTGGCTCACATAATATTAGAACTGTCGAATTTGGCAACAGTCCCATTATAGGGCATAATCCTCTCAAAGTCGAGCTGGACACTCTATATCTGGATCACTGAAAGCAAGAGCTCTTCTCACTCTTTCACGCAAAGTCATCTCAATTCTCTTTTGTTGATTTCAAATTCTAAGTCATGAGGTTTCAAAATTCAAACCTTCTTCCAGCATTACCAGGTAATTTTTAATGGGAATATAGTTAGAAATAGAATTTCCGGATCCCAGGGCAAACTTTCCTTTCCTCATACAGTTGATAAGGATATTTCTTATATATCCTCGCAGATCATCTTCCTCGTAAGTAGCTAAGACATTTATATCCACCCCTCCTAAAACGGCAATTTTATCTGAATATTTTTTATAAAACTTATTTACAGGCATAATTTCATCTTCAAATGAATGTTTACCATCTATTCCTACATCTCCTATCAAGTCATCCATAATTGCCTCTATGTTTCCACAGGAATGAAGTAGATAAAGCATATTATACTGATGAGCAAGTTTAGCATATTTCTTATGCCAGGGAAGGACATATTTACGTAAAATTTCAGGGGAAATAAAAGTGGCAGTTTTAAATCCCATATCATCCCCCTGAAAGAAAGCATAAACATTAGGAATTTCAACGATATTTTTGTAAAATTCATATATTGTCTGGCCAACTTTATCAAATATAACTTTAACCAAATCAGGATTATCGTATAAAGCATAAGAAAGGCTTTCGTAGCCCATAAGGCAGGTTATATTTTCCAGTACTCCTCCTCCGTAAGAGACAATAAGTCCCATACCATGAGGTAGATTCTGGCTTATAAATTCATAAGGAGAAAAGTCAAAATCTTCTATTTGCGGCCACTTATAACTTTCAAAATCTTTCCAGGAGGTAACAATACCTTTCTTTTCCTCAGCCCACTCTCTTACCCCCTTAGAAAGGTAAGCTGTATCATCTGCCTCTCTTCCTTTTCCTGTTGTAAATCCTGCATTAGTTTCAAATCTTACATAATCATAACCCATTCTGTACCAGAACTGGATATAGTTTTTTAAATATTTATCCTGTACATTACTATCTTTCGATGGTTCTACCCAGTCCAATCCAAGAAGTCCTCTAGAAATTTTACGCCTAACCTCTTCATCTATTGAAAATTCCATGATTGTTCCTTTGGAAGGAATAATCTCGCCCTTAATAATTCTTATGAAGTTACTAATATCGGGTTGGGGATTTTTGAAAGGTACTTTATACATTATTTTCTCCTGGCATACTTACTCAACTCCTAGAAGCTTTTTTGCTTCATCGACGGCAGAAGCAGCATCTGGGGCATAGCCATCAGTCCCAATTTCATCAGCATAGCTCTGGGTGATGGGGGCACCACCAATCATTACCTTAACTTTATCATCCAGGTTTGCCTCTTTTAGAGCTTTGACAACATCCTCCCTGGCCCTGTTTTTAGCTCCTTTCTTATTAAGGATATTAAGGATTTAACTGATGGAAATATGTCTTTTCTGTCAAAGTCTCTTCCTTGAAACCCCCCGAGATTTTCCAAATTCTTTGTAAGCTTCGTACATAATCCGTATATTTTCTTCCGGAATACCAAGAGGGCCATAATCCTGAATCTGACCGTGAGCGATATAACCCCCACCGAATTGCCCGAAATTGTCAATTAATCTCTTAACCTCTCGTCTAATTTCTGTAGGGGTTCCTCGCACCAGAGTTTTTTGCTTGTCTGCCAGACCATAAAAACATACCTTACCACCAAAATCCTTACCTAATTTTTCTATTCCTAATATATTGGGTTGAGTTACTTCCAGTGCATCAACTCCGCATTGTATTAAATCGGAGATTATTTCATAAATCTGACCATCACTATGCATAAATATATCCATTTTTAGTGTATGAATAAAATTAAAAAGTCTCTCATACCGAGGTTTAAAAATCTCTCGCCACAGCCCTGGTGAAATCATAAGAGAATTTTGCGTACCCCAGTCATCCATAATCTCCAACCCATCAATACCTATTTTCGCCCATTCTTTAGCCATCTGCGCTTCGTACTCAAAAACCTTGTCAGCAAGAGTTAATGCTTTCTCTTTCCTTAAGAAAAGATCTTCGAGAATCTTACTGTATCCCCTCAGAAACATCATACGGGTAAAAGGGGAAAGTGCTCTTCCCCAAAAATATTTGTCCTTTGATGCTAGCAGCTTTTTTTGCCGTACTTCTTCGAAACGCTCTTTGTCCTTAGGATCAGGAAAATGATACTTATCAAAATTTTCCCATTCAGAAAGAGGGTGATGGATAATTCGCCCCATGGTCTTATCCACAGTTTTCCAGATGCACCCCCACTCGTCCTTCACAGGCATCCCTACCTTGTATTTATTTACACGCCACTTCCAACTATCAGGTGCTGCTGCATCTCCGAGCGATGATAAATCCAACAGTATTATATCGCTTTCATTTTCATCAAAAGAAGTTATGGGAATGCGCTGTGGACATGTAAAATCAATTGCGGCTCTGACAAGTTCGCGACTAGTCAATTTATACCTCCTCGTATTTAGCCCAAAACTAGCTCATTTTAAAGATAGGGAAATTTGCTTCATTCTGACCTCCTCTGTTCTCCATCGCTGGCTAAAGTGATAAACAATCTCCTTATCCTTATAAGGGAAAGATTATTAGCTGCCTAGACATCTTTTTTCCCAAGCTCGATTTTGATAAAGAAATCTGGAGAATCTTCTCCTTCTTCAAATTTACCTCGTACAGATTAGCCTTCAAATTAGTCGAACCGATATCGGTACCTAATAGATATTTCATCTTAATGATTCATTAATGCCTTATGAATAGATCAAGAAAATATTGAAATGTTTGTATTTTCGAACTTACATCCTTTCGCTAGGAAACCCCATTTTTGGGGTGGAAATGGTCTCACGTTATCAAGTTTTTACCTGAAAATCTCTTTTACCGCTTTGATAATACGATCTTGATTTGGAATAACGTACTTCTCTGCAACCGGAGCAAATGGTATGGGTGTATTCAGGGCTGCAACTCGCTTAATAGGTGCATCAAGGAAGTCAAAAGCCTTTTCAGAAATAATCGCCGCTACCTCTGCTCCTATCCCGCCCCTCAAACAATCCTCCGTAACAATTATCACTCTTCCAGTTTTTCTTACAGAGCTTAGAATAGTTTTCTCATCTAAGGGTACTAAAGTCCTGGGGTCGATCACTTCTATACTAATTCCTTCTTTTTCTAATTTCTTAGCTACTGCCAGTGCTTTATGAACCATTAATAAGGTAGCAATTATGGTAACGTCTCTACCCTTTTTTTTAACATCGGCCCTGCCAAAGGGAATCATATATTCTTTTCTAGGAGCTGGAGTAAATCCTTCTGCTATCTCATCGCCTCTTGTTTCTAATTTACCTCCTGGTGATCTACCTCCGTAAAGGTACTTATGTTCAAAGAACATCACAGGATTGTCCTCTCTTATAGCTGTTAATAGAAGCCCTTTGGCGTCATAAGGGGTGGATGGAACTGCAACCTTTAAACCGGGTGTATGCATAAACCAAGCCTCCACACTTTGCCCATGCTGTGCTCCTCGATTAGTAGAGCCTAAAGGCGCTCTTATCACAAGTGGCACCTTTGCCTGTCCACCGGAAATAAGTCTCATCTTGGCCGCCTGATTGACTATTTGATCCATGCCGCAAGTTAGAAAATCAGCATACTGAATTTCTGCTATTGGCCTCATCCCTGTCATTGCTGCTCCGACCGCTGCTCCAATTATAGCTGCTTCTGATATAGGAGTATTTCTTACCCTTTCCTTACCAAACTCCTCAATCAATCCCCTAGTAATCCCAAAAGCACCTCCAAATTGGCCTATGTCCTCACCTATCAAAAATACAGTCTTATCACTTCTCATTCCCTCTCGAAGTGCTTCTCGCAGTGCCTCAGCAATTGTTGTTATTTTTTTCACCCTTTCTCCTTCAGGCATATATATATCTCAGAAAATCGGTAGGTTCAGGGCCAGAACTCTTTTCAGCAAACATAGTCGCCTCCTCAATCTCCTTTTTGACTTCTTCTTCAATATCTCCAACCTCCCCATTAGTCAGAATACCTAACCTCACCAAGTAGTTCTTAAATCGTAAAATAGGATCTTTATCTAGCCACTCCTTAATTTCTTCATCTGGCCTATACTTAGCTGGATCAAATCGTGCATGACCTTTATATCTGTATGTTTTGCACT
>JAUVZS010000257.1:0-2864 GCA_030602435.1 Clostridia bacterium | reverse complement strand
GAAATAGAAGAGGTTATAGAGTCAGAAGAAGCCCTGAGGGAATAAGAGGTGGAATAGAATATAATATGGAACTTTTGAGAGGGGAGGCAAGGAGGAGTATTTTTCCTCAGGCGCCTCCCCCTTATTATGGAAGGTAATAATTTATTTACAGAAGAAGTGAAAAATGGGAAGACTAAAAGGTAAATCTAGTTACTCTCGATTAAAGCGTAGAAGAGCAGTAGAACCTTTTCTTTTTATGCTGCCGGCAGCAATACTATTAGCTTTTGTATTCTTTTATCCTGTGAGTCGTGCCCTTTTCATGAGTTTTCTTAGATACAATCCCATAAAACGTACTTCTACCTTTAGCGGGCTTTACAATTACATAAAGATCTTTTCCTCTTACCGCGCTCTCTTTTTTAATAGTCTCAGGGTAACTCTGATATTCACTGCTGCTTCTCTATTTGGCAGTGTACTGGCTGGATTAGGCCTGGCTTTGTTATTGAACAAGCAGTTCAAGGGAAGAAGTATATTCCGTACCATCTATTTTATCCCTATAGTCTTTCCTGGTATTGTGGTAGCTTTTTCCTGGCTCTGGATGCTTAAGCCAAGAATTGGACTTTTGAATGATTTCTTAATTCGAATGGGAAGAGAATCCATTTTCTGGTTTGCCAGTGCCGGCCTTGGTATGACGGCTGTAGTAATAGCCAATATCTGGGCCACTGCCCCTTTTGCTGCCCTCATACTTCTGGCAGGGCTATCCACTATTCCCCAGCAGCTTTATGAAGCAGCCGAAATAGACGGAGCAACAGGGAGGCAGAAGTTTTACCATATAACAATTCCCTCCCTGAAGCCAGTGCTACTTATTCTGTGCTTAATGTTAACCATCTGGACATTTAATTCTTTTGATTTGATGTTTGTGATGACGGGTGGAGGACCAGCGCAAGGTACCGAAACGCTGGCTTTATGGGTTAACAGAGAGGCATCGAAAAACTTTCGCTTTGGAAGAGCCTCTGCTATTGCTATGGTTATGGCTTTCGTAAATTTAATCTTTGTTTTTATCTACTTTAGAGCCTTTCAAAAAAAGGGAGAAAAAATATAAACGAGGCTATATACTTAATAATTGTCTGAAGGAGTTTAATAATAATGGTAAAGAAAGGGGGAACAAGAAGAACAATATTACTTTATTTAGTGCTGGTAATCATAAGTTTCTTGATACTAATGCCAGCGGTTTGGACTTTCATCACCTCCATAAAGACGCAGAAGGATGTCATTTCTAGTCCGGTAAGCTATATTCCTCGACCGGTTACCTGGGAAAATTACAAAAGCATTTTAATAAGTTTTAAGCCGGGTGTCTTAAGGACTACTGCAGGAAGTGCAGGAGGAGTAATCCATGTCGACTTTGCCAGATGTTTCTTCAATAGTGTTATCGTCGGAGTTGCCAGCAGCGTCCTGGGGGTATTGATTGCCTGTTTAGCTGCCTACGGTCTCAGCAGATATGATTTTAAGGGGAAAACGCTCGTGGGATTTATACTAATATTAACTCAACTAATTCCAGGAATTGTTTATATATTTCCCATCTACTTAACCTATATTAAGCTAAATATGCTTAATAAGAATATAGGCTTGATCATTGTTTATATGTCATTTATTTTACCTTTTAGCATCTGGATGCTCAGAGGCTATTTTAATAGCGTTCCTCGTGAACTAGAGGAAGCAGCTATGATAGATGGTTGCAGCAGTCTCGGCATAGCTTTTAAAATCATATTTCCTTTATCCAAACCAGCCATTATAGCAATCTGGATGATTGCCGTGGTCACTGCCTGGAAGGATTTCTTATATGCTCTTATTTTAAACAAGAAGAATCCCACCCTAGCTATAGGAATTTACAAGTTGATAGATCCCAGCGGGGCTCATATTTCGTGGCCAGGCCTGAGTGCGATGGTGATTATGGTCATGCTGCCTGTAATTCTTCTATTTCTATTTACACAAAAGTACTACGTGAAAGGTATGACTGCGGGAGGAATAAAAATGTAGGCTTTCCAGCCCATAATAAAGTAGAAGGTAAGTTTTTCCGAGGAAATACTTACCTTCTATCTGCGTCGTGCAACGGGTCTAGTGAAGAGCATTTTGTTTGTCCTCTCCAGAGGAATTTCAGGGTGTTCTAATTTTTTGTGGACTCACCAATTTGGGCAATTTCCTTCTCAAAACTTAAAAGAGTGGAATGGCTAATTTCTAGACCAAAGGGAGCTTGGAACATTTTCTTTGCCTTGCAGAAAGGAATATTAAGGGTGGAAATGTTTCTTTTTTAAATTCAGTTTAAAGCGAGGGATAGGTTAATTAGGGTACCGTTAGGATTGACGATAAGAATTAGGGCTGAGCCTATGTGATGAGGTTGGCTCGAAAGAAAATATAAGGATGTTAGTAAAAAGGGGGGAATCAGAGAGGAGGTGGTGACAATAACTACTTTAAAGATATAGACCCTTAACTAAATCCAATTATATGAGGAGGGAAAACAATGAAGGTAGTTGTTACAGGAGGAAGTGGATTGATAGGAGAATATGTAGTAGATGAATTGAAAAAATTTCACTATGAAGTGACTAATTTTGATATAAAAGAGCCCAAGGATAAAAGCGTTGACTTCGTTAAGGCAGATATGCTAAAGATCGGCGATTGTAGAAGAGCTTTTAAAGGAGCAGAGGCTGTAATTCACCTGGCAGCTATTCCTAATCCATATAACGATCCATCAGAGAAAATAATGTATGTAAATATAATGGGGACAACTAATGTCTATGTGGCGGCATCTGAGTTAGGAATAAAAAAAGTGATTCACGCTAGTACTGATTCCACATATGGTTTTTGGTATAGGAAGCAAGATTTCCTACCTT
>JAUVZS010000032.1:0-8889 GCA_030602435.1 Clostridia bacterium | reverse complement strand
AATCCATTGGCAAAAAAAATAATCGGTTTTGATACATTTGCTAAATATCCCAAGGCTAATTTGGATAAAGACAAGTTGCATAGAGAAAGTTTTATTGAGGGTGCAGGATTATCTTGTATTTCAAAAAAACAACTACTAACTATTTTTTCAACGAAAGGTATTATAAATATCGAATTGATAGCTGGTGATATTATAGATACCGTTCCCCAGTATGTTAAAGAGCATCCAGAATTAAAAATCTCCCTTCTCCATTTAGACTGCACGATACAGGAACCAACCCTAGTTGCCTTAAAAAATCTCTATAGTAAAATTGTTTCTGGTGGACTTTTATTATTAAATGGCTATGGTAAAGAAGAAATATTAGGAGAGACTAAAGCAGTTGACGATTTTTTTGGAGAATCAAGTGCTCATATTCAAAGACTGCCTTTTGCATTTTCGCCTTGTTTTATAGTAAAGCGATAATAGACTTGAAACATTCAATTCTCAAGATATAATTATGGAAAAAGGAGATGGAAAATGTCTAACGGAAATTATAAGTCAACCATCTTAGCTGTTCTTGCCACTGCATTCATCACAATAATCATTGCTTTGTTCGGCTTTTCGTATCAGCGATCCAGCGAGGCATATATAACAGCGATAGAAAATCGGGAAAAAATAGCCGTGATTGAATCACAGTATCAAGAGATCAAGTCAAAGCTCGATGAGCTACGCTCCGATATGAAAATTTTACTCGGTCGGGAGTAAAGACTAATATGCAAATACCATTCTTCTCCAAATTATTTTTAAAAGATTTACCTGATAAAAAAGAAGCATTTACCCAAAAGGCGAGAATAGTTAGAAGCTCAGTTGAGGAATATTTTAAACGCCAGCCTACCTTAACCGATATATATCAGATGAGACAAGACCCCACCATTAAAATTGGCCTTTCTGTTATCAAGCATCCTTTGCAGAGGGTTGATTGGGATATTACTTCTGAAGATCCTGCTGTAAAAAATCTCGTCCGAGATAACCTCCGTGAATTCTGGAATGAATTTATGGTTAATTTACTGACTGCTATTTCCTTCGGATACTCTATCCACGAAAAAAAATGGGGATATAAAAATTCATATCTAATATATGAGCGTCTTGTGCCCCTACGTCCCGATTCTATCCAATTATACTATGATCCTCTGACAGGTGATCTTACAAGGATAAAACAATCTGTCTCCTATAATATAGACGATAAGAAAAAGACACCTGAAATGAAGAAGGCTGAGAAGGATGGCATCGAGATTCTGGCAGATAAATTATTTATCTATTCACACGAGAAAGAATTTGGTAATATAGAAGGCGAATCTAGGTTATCGGGTGTCTATGCATTTTGGAAAATGTGTGATGATATATATAGATATGCCAATACTTTTTATCACCGTTATTCTATTCCTCCTATACGAGCCTGGGCTCCCGAAGGAGAAACAATTGTTGGTACAGATGCTCAGGGCAATCAAACTAGGGAAGATAATATTACTTGGTGGACAAATATTATTAGCAATATTCACGAGGTTACTCATCTGGTTCATCAATGGACACCAAATGATGAGTGGGGTCTTGAGTTTATGGAGACGAAAACTCAGGGTATAGATTTTCTCCCCTATATAGAGCATCTTAACGTTATGAAACTCTTAGCTTTGTTCGTTCCCGAACTCGCCGTCATGAGAGGTAGCAAAGGCTCATACGGGCTTGGTAAGGAGCAGACAGAGTTATTTCTTGATAATGAAGAGGCAATCCTGAGGGAGATAAAAGGGCAAATAGATAAAGACTTAATCAAGCCTTTAGTCCAGTTTAATTTTCCTCCCACATATACGGGGAGAGAAGCACCTCTAGCTCTTTGGACATTTGCACCTATCTCAAAACAGGTTCGAGCTTACACTAGCAAAATATTCCAGCTCCTAACTAATGCTCTAGGAAACAGAGGTATCTCCTTCGTTGATTATAAAGAGCTTGGAGAGCGATTAGGAATTCCCGTTTTGCCCGAGCCTGAATATCTTTTACCCACCGCAGAATCAAAGACAGAAAAGCCCGAGGAGGAAGAGGCTAGAATGACCGAACTCGGCTTGGCCGAAAGGGAAGTGCGTCAATGGAGAAAGAAGATTGACAAAATGATTAAGGGACTCTCAAGCAGAATTAAGGAAGTATATGATTTGCAAATAGAAAAAGTAATGCTGAGGACAAAAGAGATACTTGAAAAGCAGAAATCCAAAGCTGGCTCTCTCATTAGAAATATCCGCATCCCTTTGGAGGGTAAATTGGCAAACACGATTTATGTAGATAGTTTAAAAGCATTTGATTTTGGAAAAAAGTCAGCCTCTAAAGAGTTAAATGTTACCCCTGATCCCACCGTGCCCGATAATATACGCAATAGCTTAAAAGCTAGATCCGAAGCTGTGGCCAATAGGCATGCCAATGATATTCTCTATATAGCTGCAATTACAGTCCTCGATCAATTATATGAAAATGTCACTAACAAGGATATTATAAGTATGCTTGCAGATGAATTTGAAAAATTTCAAAATAAGAAAATTGGGGTTACTGCCTCAACCGAGCTTATGAATTCTTTTAGTATTGGGAGAAGCTATGTCGCAGAGCAGCATATTATCAAGTGATACAGTTCACAAATTTAATCAAGATACCCTAGTTATCGATAGGGAAATATCCGAATCTTTCGATAGGCAAATTAATTTATTTCTTTTGCCGAAGGAAATTAAAGAAAATAAAATTGTTGCCGTGCAATGGCATACGGCATTAGATGAGCAAGTATGTCCACTCTGCTCTTCTCTACAGGGCCAAGTCTTTCCTGTGGAATCAGCCGAATTTGGGAGGCTAGAGCCTCCTATTCATCTTGCGTGCAGATGTATGCTTAGCTATATCACAGGCAGAGAGCGGGGTGTAGAGGAACGCATTAAAGAGTATAGACCCATCGATCCTGAATTATTACAAAAATGGACAAGCAAGCTATATACTAAAGAAGAAATTCAAGAGATGGCAAAACAGCTTAAAATTGCCGAAGAAATTGAGGCAGAAATATGATGCTCCTTCAAGAAATCTATACTATCTGTGGCGAAGTTAATGAGCGGGAGTTCTATGCTGCTATGGTAGTATGGACAAATGCTAATTATTGGGGAATAGTATATCCATTTCCCCTGCTTTTTCTTAGAGCTTGGGTGGAGGCATCGAAAAATTGAGAATAACTTTATTTAATTTAATCGAGGATTGGGCTAAATATAATCCGCCAAAGGAATCTTCCGAGCGATTGGCTGATGATTGGCGCTTTTGCACTGCATATTACAAGAGCCTTTCCGATGGCAAGAAAATTAATATAACTTATGAAGGCAAGAAGAAGCCTCTTACAATGGAAATGCTTTTTGATATGGCAACTAAAATTGTCAAGGAAAGAATAAAGAGGAAATTCGTATTCCACCCCCGTGAAATGAAGCCTAAATCTCTAGAATTCTATTCTAAGATAATACAGAGATTACAAAAAGAGGGATTTATTAAGCTTGAAGAAAAGGGTGGGGTTCTAAAAGATTTTGAGTATTTACTCCATCGTGTGGAGTTTGACGAGAAAGGGAAAGAAGAGATTCATCATTGCTATGTCTACGACCATATTGCTAATTTATTTGAACAAGATCATCTGTTGGTAAAGAATGGCAAAGCTTATCTAAATAATAAAGAAATTAAAAACGGACTTTTTCATATTATAAAAAATTTAGAATCTAACCAAGAAGTTGTCTGGTCAGATGAAGAATCTAAAGAAAATAAGATAAGACCGAAACAAATGCGAGCAGGAATGACCTTAAAACAAAAAGCTAAGGAGTGGTAAATGATAGTATATCCGAGACAGTGGGATCAGATAGGAACGCCTATAGTAGTGGCGGAGGTAGAAAAGAGAATCTTAGAAGTGGTACATAATACGTGTTGTAATAGCCTTGCACTATCGGGAGGGCTGGATTCGAGTCTGATGCTTTATTTTATGTTGCAGGTATACGATAAGGTCGAGGCTTTTACAATCGGGAGCTCGGAGGAGCATGCTGACGTGAAATACGCTAGGATGGTGGTAGCGTCTTTTAGTGGAGTAGAGCATAAGGTATATATCCCTACTAAAAAAGAGATAGATGCGGAGCATAGTTATGGTAGTGACATAAGGGGGGATAAGGCGACAAGAATGTTTTATAGGTTTGTGGGGAAATACAAGGATAGAATAATTTCTTGTGACGGGGCTGATGAATTTAATGCGGGATATTATGGTCACCAGGTTGTTGAGGCTGAGCGGCCATACTATGAATACATACGGCGTTTACAAAGAGAACAATTAGAGCCGCTGAACAAGAATTCGAGAGACGTAAAAGTATATCTTCCGTACTTAGATAAAGCGCTGTTATATCTTCTGTGCCAGATCCCGCTTGCAGATAAAGTTAATAAAACAGAAAGAAAAATATTTATGGTTGAAATGGCCAGAGGTAAAATTCCAGAGGCAGTAATAACGAGACGAAAGATTGGATTCTGTGATGTTTTAAGGAATGATTTTTGAAAATAGAACACAGATTAGAAAATGGTAAGATAGCTCACATTTATCTACAGGAAGATGAATCTATTGAAGAACTAGACATCAGCCCCGATGAAATAACTACTCTAGGAGATGACGAACTTGAAACACTTAGAAAGAAGATTCATACACTCTGGAAGGAAAGAGGAAGCAAGGATAACGATGAGTCTGCCATAAATGCAAATATTATTATAAATAATGAATTTAGAAGAAGAGAATTAAAGATTCCCGATAAGGATAAGCTAGACGAAATCTCATCTAAGTTTAGAAAAGAAGCAGTTACTATGGGGGAGAGAGCTAAGGCTCAATCTGAACAAGAAGAAGAGATGCTCAAATTTGGCAAGGAATTGAAAGAGCTTGTCCTGACCCCCGATTTTATTTCCTTTTCCGGTGGCTCTATATATGCTAAAAATCGTAATCCCTACGATTTAGATTGTATAGTCAGGCAAGATAGTTCCTTCTCTGATCCTCATCTTTTAAAACTTACCCGAATGTTAAATGTAGCTATTCATAAAACTTGGCCTGATGGCCGACCTGTAGAATTTCATTATGACCCCACGGGGCCGAACTGGCGCTATTTGCCTGCGTATGATTTAGTCTTGCGCCCCAAGAATCAATTAGCCTTCAGGGAAATTAACGAACCAGAATTTGAGAAGGCTTGTTATATGCAAGAGGAAACGGTAGCAGAGGGTGCTACCAAATCGGCTAAAGAAGCAATTAGCAAGAATAAAATAACTCCTTTAAAATTCCTCTATGCTATGAAACCAACCAAGCCTGATTATGGAGAAAAGCGGTCGGCCATAGAAAGATTCGTAGATTTCTTCGATGATGAAGATTTTCCCATGCTAGTATCAAAAAAGTTTGATGGTGTAAATAGCATTATCCAAAAACAAAGAGATAGAGTAATAATATGGACAGAACAGGGTCAGGATATTACTAAGAAGGTTCCTCACTTAGTAGAAGCCGCAAAGAAACTCCCGGTTGAAACTTTTTCAATTTTAGCCGAATTAGAGATGTGGGAGGGCTCTAAGCATTATCCCAGAGAAGCTACGGCAGGGCAGATTAATCGAAAAGTTCCCGATGATTCAAATATTATTGCTAATATCTATACTACTGTCTATATGGATGGCCCAAATATCAAGGATATAAAAGGTGATATTCACGAGCTCATTGAAGAAGAGAGACAAGAGTATCTTGATTATTTCAAGATAAATCAGAGAACAAATGGGGTGCCTGATGTATCACTAAGATTTAATATAGTGCCGAATACTTTGGTATATAATAAAAAGGAACTGAGAAGAGCTGTATCTTTATTATCTATGAAGCCAGCCTCTGAAGGTGTGGTAACTAAAAGAAATTCGGCAATTTACTATCTTGATGGCAATTCCCGTAATGGTTGGGCTAAATACCATCTCACGAGTTATCTCGCCGGTATTGTTATCGAAGCTATCGAGACTAAAGTAGCCAATGTCTACAATTATGTGCATGCTTTAAATAGAGGGGAGTATGAGATTGCTAATAAAGACCTTGAGGAAGTTAGAGATAAGGAGTACGCAGTAGTGGGCAAAACATTTTCTTCAGCTAAGAAATTTAAACGAGGCGATATCATTATCGTGGAATTCGAGACATTTAATTTTTCAGATAATAAAGAGAAAGATATTATAGAAATTGGAGCTTGGGCACCAAGAGTAATTGGAAAAAGTAATAAGACTACTCCCGAGACCATCAAGGAAGTTGTGGCTCGTGCAAAAAAAGAAAGAGTCTTATCATCTAAAGAAATAGATGAAGAAGGAGAGACTCATTTCATTCCCAGTTAATTTATCCTACCATTAAACCATCTAGCAAAAACCAAAAATACCACTATAATTAATTATTAGATTAGCTTATATTAAGGAGCAATTATGGGTTTAAGAACCATTAATCCACCACATCGGGATCCAAAAACCATACCTAAGAATTGGTTTAGATATTTCCACCCTTTTCTTGGACTAGGTTTTCACGGAGATCTTCGTCGCAAATGGAATAATCATTGTGAAGGAAAAACAGTTGCTACAATGATAAAGGGAAGTGTAAAGAAACCCGTAACAACTATTGCAGAAGCGAAGCGAGTTACCCATACAGTAGATGTAAAATTCAAGCCTGATATGGATCCGACCAAGCATGCTCTTGCCTTCTCTAAAGCAAAACAACCTATTGAGTGGAGAGAAGAAAGTCCAGCCCTGATGGAAATGTATAATAAAGTAATAGAAGAAGGGCCTGGTCGAACAAAGGAAAATGTAGGTGTTTTTGTGCTAGTTGATGAAGGTCCCTCATATCGAGGGACTACAAAACCTTATTTCGAAGAGGCATTTCTGGATGGAAAGCAATTTAAGGGTAGGATGGTGGTAAGACAACTTGAGACCCCTAAAGAATGGGAAAGAGCGGGGCCCCCTGGCGAAGTTCTCCATCAAGAAATCTGGATGACAAAGAGCCAGACACCGTATATTCTGACACCTAGAGGTAGAGAAACAAAAACCATTCCTCCTGATAATGAATCTTGGCTACCTCCTGAATGGGAGAAAAAAATCCCTCCTGATTTACAATGGTGGAAAAAACCAAGTATTAAAGGCAAGGCAAGATCGAAACTTATCGATCAAGCATTCAATTATTTGGTAGAGAAAAAAGAGCTAAAACACAGACCTCTTGACATTTCTACTGAGGAGATAAACTTAAAAGAAGGTAGATTTGCCCTAAGATACCGAAGCTGGCGAGGTCAAATTGCTGTCCGAGCCATGCCAGTTATTTATTATGATTTGCTCATTGATACAGGTAAGAGATGTCTTTCAGAGTGGATAATGGCAAAAAATCCACTTGCCTCTCCAATTACTGGGGTAACGGCTAAAATTGGCGAGCTTTGCAAAGAGACTCCTGATGGTAAGCCCGTATCGGATTGGCTAGAATGGGAAGGCTCTATTCCTCCAAAAGATGTCGCTCTCAAAGAAGCAAAGATTGTCAGGAAGATTCCCGACACTAGTAAATATATTATTTCAGTAGATAATGAAGAGCTTGAAAGCAAGCCAACTTTTCTAAAGGACTTAAAACGGGGAACTAAGATCTGGACTGATAGTCGAAGATTTATATATACGACTAATAAGGGAACGGAGTTTAATCCCAATAAGGCAATCCCTATTTATTTTAATATTTTTGACTCCGGCAGGGTAAATTGGATAGAGGACTCGGAGTTATTTTCATCTTTCAAATTTTACGGAAAAAAATTTAAGGGCTACTGGATTATGAAAAGGGAGGAGCCAAGCTCGAACCTAGCTGTTTTCAGACGCTCTGAGCTTCCCGGACAAGGAGATACCAAAATGAGAGATTTTAAATTTGCTTTTCCAATAGATTTAAAACAGGCTAAGAAGCATCCTGCGGATATTGAGATACTTCGAGAAGGTTTATGGGAGCATCCTGAAGCTACCGATGGCGTACTTGAGATTACTAAAGAAGATTTAAAGATATTTCTTAAAAATTTTAAAGATAAAATTGTGGGCGAGATACTGCCTCTGGATTTAGAACATAAACCCCAGAAAGGCCACGCTATAGGTTGGATTGAAAAACTTTGGACTAAATTTGGAGATGGAATATGGCATCTTTGGGCTAAATTAAATATTACCGATGAAAAAGCCCAGGAAGATTTGAAATCTGGAAGTTTGAAATATATATCACCTACGATTCTTATCAACTGGAAAAATCCCGAAGATAAGAAAAATTATGATGTTATTCGCTCCGCAGCTCTGACAAATTATCCCTATATTAAAAATATGCATCCAGCTATAGTAAATTTTGAAGAAATCGAAAGTGAGGTGAATCAAATGTTGACCGAAGAGGAAATTCTCGAAAAAGAGAAAGAATTAAAGACAAGAGAAGATGAGCTTGTGGGAAAAGAGACCGAGTTTTCCGAGGAAGAGAATGAGCTATTAGGAAAGGTAGAGAAATTGGAAGAGGATAAAAAGAGTTTTGAGGAAGTTAAGGAACTTCAAGAAGGCAAATATCCCGGCCCATTCTATGGTCTTCCCAAAACTCAGGCGGTTAATCTTGCAAATAAATGCAAGGAGAAAGACCAGAAATCTTGTGATATTCTGGTTAAGTACGCAACTGGAGGAATATACGGATACCCTAAGGCACAGTTAGAGGAGATGCTTAAAGAGGTTGGAATCAATGTCAGTCTCGATGATTTTATCGAATTTACACCGATTAAGAAGGACGAGGTGGAAAATCTAAAGACTAGGGTAGCAGCACTGGAAGCTTCTACTAAGGCGAAGGATAAAGCC
>JAUVZS010000172.1:0-4076 GCA_030602435.1 Clostridia bacterium | reverse complement strand
GAATGTAGCCGGCTACCTCCAGCCATCCAGGTCCAGCTTCTCCAAAAGCCTTCACCCGGGCCGTAAATCTACCTTTATAGTATTGCTCTCCAAACTTAGGGATGTTTTTACCATGAGCAAGCCGCATTATTTTCTTACTTTTTTCCCCCAGCTCTTGGACCTGGCTGGTACTTCCTTTTAACATATAAACTACCCCTGCCCTACCCCCTATTTCCTCAGGTACTGGATAAACAAACATGCGGCAGTCAAAAGCAATTTCATCTTTGGCCAATCCATATACCGCCTTAGCCGCGTCCTCCAAGCTCTCAAAAGAATAAGCATAATAGGCCTCGGCCTGGTGGAGAGGATAAGTCTTTAAAGAGACTTCGGTAATTATGCCCAACGTTCCATGGGATCCGATAAACAAACCAGTTAGGTCGGCTCCATTACAGTCTCTCATCACCATCTCATTTTTAGGGTTGGCCGCGGAACCTGTTTTGACTATGCTTCCATCAGCTAATGCTACCTCCAGGCCAAGTATCTGGGTTCCCAGTCCTCCATATTTTGCTGTTCCCATACAGATAGCACCAACAGCTATACTTCCCCCTACAGTGGCCGAGGGAGCCGACCATGGACCTTCAAGCCCTATTTCTCGCCCCCTCTGTTTAAGAACTTCAATTATCTCAGTCCAGATTACGCCGGCCTCAGCCCTTACAAATAATCCCCCCTCATCTTGTATCTTAATTCTTTTCAGGCCGGTAAGATCTATTACGATTCCTCTCTTCAGGGGGACGGGTGCTCCGCACATACTGCTACCTGCACCACGGGGGATAACTGGCTTTTTGTACCTATCAGCTACTTTGAGCACCTCGGCCACCTGCTTCTTAGATTTGGGAGTTACCACACACTCGGGTAGCTGAGGGAAAACAGATCCAGCATCTCTGGAATAGCACCAGAGCTCAAAATCTTCCCTGGAGACATTCTCTGGACCCACAATTTCTGCTAACAAACTATACAAAATCCCTTCCTCCTTCTATATTTTGTTGCTTTCTTAGTTTTCTAATTTGAAAACGCAAATTTTGTGAAATAGATTCTGGTTTTATTTTCATTGTTTTTTTAATATATTAGATTTATTTTAATATACTTATCCATTTTGTCAAATTAAGTTTCTTCTGAAAATTCCCGAGATATACTTGACATTGGCAGGAATTTTATTACCCTTGAAAGACGCTGAGGGGAATCTTAAGAGGACAGGATAATAGAAAAACCACCCTGGACTTCCCACCTAGTCAACTACTCCACTCTGACGGACGGAGCTTGTAGCTCGAAGCTACTTAAGGGCTGGTATAATACAGGAGCCTGGGGACCTGTGTAGACTTAAATCCGCATAGGCTGGCCAAAAGATACCTGGCCGGATATCCTATAATCTTAAGATAAATCTCTATGCTCCTGAAGTGAAATTCCAAATTCTATTTGAAAAAACAGAAAAAAAATGCTTTTTTAATGTAAAATGCCTTACTTTACCGAATCTGGGTTAATAATTCTGACAAAAATGACGCGCAGAAGATGTTAGAAGAAGAAAGAGAAGCTCCCAAACGGGGGAAATGGATAGGTTTAACAGTTTTGATATTAGCGCTTGCCTACGTAATCACTGATGGATGGTTTACCAATAAGATAGAGCCGCAATCAGTGGTGGCAGTTTACAAGCCGGGTGGGGTAAGAGCTTTGGTTAATAAAACTGATAAGCCGACTCGAATGTGGAAATGGCCAAGAATTTTGGGAACTTCAATAGGAGTAGCAGAAGAGCCAATCAAGGATGAGGCAAAGGTTATTGCTAGCAGATTTGCTATGTATACCACTGACAAAGTTACGGGGAACACAGAAGATAAAGAATATGTTCAGGCTTACCTAGTTGATATAGAAATGAAAGTTAAAGACTGGCAGAAGTTTTTCCAGGAGATTGATTTAGACGAGATAAACAAAGAGAGGAGAAAGGCCGGCCCTTTTGTTCGTTTAGTAAAAGATAGATTTGAAGTGGTGGCTTATCTGATAGAAAATATTATTAGGAGCGGAGAAGCAACAGATAGATTTGGAAAGTCTCTTCGGACAGAAGAAGGCTATCCAGCAATGAATTTGAATACCAGAATTAATTATGCATATTCTCAACTGATAACCCGAAGAAACTTTCTTATTACTCTTTTAGATCACTATCATTTTAAGGCTGCAGAAAAGATAAAGAAGTATTTAAAAGAGGAAATTCCCTGGTATTGGTTTGCTGGACCAAATATGTATGAACTCTTAGCCCAGCAATATAAGGATATTCAAGAGCTAACCCTGTCTCCTTATAATGAAGATATCGGTCCAGAGGCATCTCAGCAGAGATTTATCTTTGGTGAAGATAGGCTTGAAATTTATCGACGGGCTTATCAGGCTTATCAGTATGAACAGTTCTTAATACAAACAGAGAGAAATCTAAAAGAACTTGAGAATCGTCAGAAGACTTATAGCGGCAAAGAAAAAATTCAAAAAACTTGCCAGGGCTTTAAGGAGTTTTTGAAATTCAAAGGAAGCGATCTTAGATTTATAGCCAGCGCCAGGGATCTTCAGAATCTTTACAGTTCCTTTATAATGGAACTGGAGTCTAACATTACTTTTGCTTTGCGGCAGAGCGAAGTTGAATCTATAAAGAAGGCCGTTGATGAGGTAAGAAAGAAATTTGATGAAGATCCACTAAAAGAAGCAGATAGAAAAAGAGCCGAGGAGATTCAAAAAGGTATAGAGGATTTAATGAAGAAAGAGCTATTAGAAGAGCTGCCCTATTCTTCCAGCCAAAAGCCTTTTCAGCTCTTCAATGACTACCTGGCAAAGGATAATCTTCAAGATCTTTCTTCGCCAGCAAAAGAGTATGCCTGGCTATTGTTGAGGGAACAGCATCTGGTAGCTTTATCTCGAAAAGTAGAAAAAGCTTTGAAGTTCCTGGACATTGAAATTGCTCAGGAGTTTTATCTTGATCTCAAAATTAAACTCGAAGCTGGGAAAATAGATCCCTCTCAAATCTCATCCACAGTGAGAGAATATATAACTGATCAGCAATATCTTTTTCAGGATCCTCTTGGATTAATTTCCCTTCTCTGGCAGGAAGAAAAATTAGAGTGGGAGAAGATTCAATGGGAGAACATAAAAGAGGAAGAGTTCATTCCTTTCTTTAAGTACTATTCCCAGGCCGATACTGAGCTTGCTCTAGATATAAGGAGAGTTACAGCTGAGGAAAATGAGGCTCTATGGGAGGCAGCTATTGAGGAAGTACTGGGTGGGGAAGATATCACTGAACTACGCCCTTCTCTCCTCCATGAGATTAAGAAAGGTGACACTCTAGCAAAACTGGCTAAGAAATATAAAGTCAACTGGCGGTTGGTCTTTGGTAGAGATAACCGGGAGAGGGTGCGGCAAAGTCTTTCTTCTAATGAAGATAAGATGAAATTTGATCGGCTTTTAGCCCAGGGTATTAGAACCGGGGACTGGCAACCAGCATATGAATTTGCCAAAAATGTTTCTTTAGAAGTAGACAAGAGTGTAACTATCAATAGGGTTGAAGAATTCGCCTCTCAGTGGTTTGAAAAACAAGAGGAATATCGAAAGAAAAGGGAAGCCATTGTAAACAGGTACATTTATGGCTGGATTGAAAAATTTGCCCCTAAGGTGATAGAAGAATACGTTCCTGTTTCTCCCTGGATAGATTATATTGAAAGAACGTACGGTGTAAAAGTTATCGAGATAAAACTTCACATTGAAAAAGACTCAATGTTTACTAAAGATGGCCAGACAAAGGAGGAATACTATGACCTGTATTATTCTGAATACGTATCTAAGGTGAAACCTAAAGAGAAAGGTAAAAAAGATTAGGGAAGGTGGGGATAATGTTAGAGCTTATTAATAGTCTGAGATATAAAGTGAAACAAGTCAGACTCTTAAAAGAACGAAGGAGAGAAAGAATCGATAGCCAAGCAGATAGAATTATCGATGGCTACCTCACTCGGAAAGGTAGATTTGGTTCTCGGCGTCCCCCAGTTAAATCGGATCTGATAGACATTGATGCT
>JAUVZS010000045.1:0-7782 GCA_030602435.1 Clostridia bacterium | reverse complement strand
AAAAAGACCCTGTGAGATTTGAAATAATGAGGTACTTTTCATACTTTGTTACCGAATCCTCTGAGCATATGGCTGAGTATGTTCCATATTTTATAAAAGATGGAAAGCTAATAAAGAAACTCAATATACCTATAGGAGAATATGTTAGAAGAGTACAGCTTAATGAAAAGATTTATGAAGCAGATAAAGCTTATTATCTTGAAGGTAAAAAAGAGATGAAAAATGCAGGAGAGAAAATGAGCATTGATTATTATTCTAAACAGGGTAAAGAGGTATCTGAGTTAACTGAAAATTCCACAAAACCCAAAAAACCTAACGAATATGCTGTGCAGATAATACATGCTCTTGAGATGGATGATAATATCTTAGTTTATGGAATAGTGCCAAATAGAGGTATGATTAGCAACCTTCCCTATGAATGCATGGTAGAGGTTCCAATTAATGTTAATAAAAATGGACTGCAACCAGTATATGTTGGTGAACTTCCACCTCAGTTAGCTTCTCTTAATATGATGAATATCAATGTTCAAAATATGGCAGTAAAGGCGGCTTTAACAAAAGATAAAGGTTATATTCATTATGCAGCTCTTATAGATCCTCTGGCCTTTTCTATTCTCTCAATGGATCAAATCTATAATATGGTAGAAGATTTGATAGTAGCTCATAAGAGGTATCTACCTGAGTTTCAAAAATAAGGCCGCTGAGTAACAATATTTTGGATAGGTAATATTGTGATAGTATAAGTGATTTGGTAAGAAAAAAGCTAAAAATAAGGCCGAAGGGAGGTGAGAAAGTAAATAGGCCTACTAGCATGGGCAAAGAAAAGCTTTCCCAAAGGGAAAGGGCAAAAATTGCCACAAATTTGGCCAAGTTTCTTAGTTTCTTTTGTGGGAAGCTTTCAGGAAAAAATGAAATTACTTTTGTAAGGAGGAGATTGAATAAATGAAGATAAGAAAAAGCTGGTTTTTAAAGATGCTTCTTTTGGTAGTGGCTATAACGATGGTTTTTGTAACTTCGGGTACAGCTAAAACCACCCTTAGATTCTGGGGGCACAGCTGGCTCGGCGCTGTAAGAGCCAATGAAGCATTGATTGAAAAGTTTGAAAGCGAGAATCCGGACATCGAGATAGTCTATGAGGTTTTTCCCTATGACGATTTCTTCCCTAAATTGCAAACGACTGTTGCGGCTGGAACTGTAGCGGATGTACTAGAAGGATGGGGTGAGTGGATGCCTATATATGCGGCAGTAGGTGGCTTATGCAAGGTACCTGACAGTGTGATGACTAAAGCTGAGATAGAAGAAACCTATTTTTCTCCCACAATAGCCTCATTTCGTTTTGAGGGTGAGTATTATGGACTTCCCCATGAGTTTAACATAGAATATGGGGGACTTATAATCAATAAAGAGATGTTCAGAGAAGCAGGGATAACTGACACGGAATTTGACACATGGGATGAGCTTCTTAATGTTGCAGCAAAATTAACCAAAACTGATGCAGATGGAGGAATAATCCAATCTGGCTTTGAGATTCTTGAGCCAGATGGCGCTACCTTTGGCTACCTTTCTTTCATAATGCAATTGGGCGGAGACTACCGAGCTGAAGATGGCGTTCATGTGAAATTCAATACACCTGAGGGCATTGAAGCGATGGAGTTTCTAGCTAATTTATCAAAATTCGCCACTGGAATGGATCCTTATGAGGCTTTCTTTGCAGAACAGGCTGCGATTTATTGGAGAGGTCCTTGGATAATGGCAGATGCCACAGCGGATTTTCCAGAGTTGGATTTTGATTATGTTCCCGTTCCGCCACTTAAGGGCAACCAAGATTTCCCTGCTGAAACTGGATGGGGAGTAGTAGTTACAAGCGCTTGTGAAAATAAAGAAGCTGCCTGGAAGTTTGTTGAATTTATGTTGGCCAGGGAAGATAATGCTCGAGCCTGGAACATCGCGACCCTTACGGTACCTGCGATAAAAGCTTTGCAGAATGATCTAGGATTCTTAGCAGCGCATCCTTTGGTTGAAGTCTCCTTCGATGTCTTACCTTATGGACATCACATTGGCTTTGTTGGAAACAGGGACAGGTTCTTTGAGAATGTTTTTGTAGCTGTTCAGAAGATATTCTTAGAAGGCCTTTCAGTTGAAGAAGCGGTGGTAGAACTTGAAGAAGAGCAGAATTCGATGATAGAAGAGTATTTGTAATTTGGATAGGTAACTTTGACTGCCTACCGTAAGAGCATATGTTCTTACGGTAGGCACTGTGTTTATATTTTTAGAAAGAACAAATTCTAGGTTGACAGTTTAGGAAAAATAAGAAATGAGATTAAAACTATTTTCATATAAAAAATCTTTAAAGGGTAAACAACACTTATTTGTCGCAGAATCACTGACCCCGATCATGATACTTTTCATAGTCTTTTCCTTCTTCCCTATAATTTTTGCTATTTTCCTGAGTTTTCATAAATACCATCTTTTATCCCCTGACAAGCCTTTTGTTGGACTACAACAATATATAAAAATTTGGTACAATGCTGTTACTCGACTTAGCATAAAAAATAGCTTCATCTTTGCATCTATAGTGGTTCCAACAAATATACTAATCACTTTGCCTTTAGCTTTATTTATAAATAGTGTGGCCATACCCAGGTTAAGAGCTTTCTTTAGAGTTTCATATTTTCTTCCCACAGTCATCTCACTGGTGGCCACTGCGCTTGTCTGGAGTTTTCTCTATCAACCTAATCTTGGATTGTTCAATACTATCCTTAAGAAAATAGGCTTACCAGGGCAAAAATGGCTTCGAAGTACACAGTTGGTTCTTCCCTCCATAGGGATAGCTTATGTTTGGCGAGATATGGGCTATAATCTTCTTATCTTTATAGCCGCCCTGGAGGGTCTTCCTAAAATTTATTATGAGGCAGCTAGAATAGACGGAGCCGGGTGGTGGAATATCTTCTGGCGAATAACCTTGCCTTTATTAAGTCCTGTTATGTCATTGGTTGTTGTCTTAACAACAATCGATGCATTTCAAGTTTTTGACCTTATGTACCTTATGCCTCGCCCTGCTGGAGGTCCAATAAATGCTTCGAGGGTTTTAGTGTTAGATATATATAAAAATGCTTTTGACTACCTTAAGATGGGTTATGCTGCAGCCGGAAGCGTAATTTTATTCTCTATACTTTTAATACTCACCTTAATTCAATTAAAGGTACTTAAACGAACCTGGGAATACTAGACCGATTTTATCAGCCAAGCCAGATTAAGAAAAAAAGAGGATGGTTTTGAAGGAGATAGTTAAGTATAAAAGATGGTTAAAGAATTTTCTGATTGTTGCATTTTTATCCTTAGGCGCTATTTGTACGGTAATGCCTTTTATCTGGATGATGCTAGGGTCAATGAAGTCATTAGGTGAGATAATAAAAATTCCTCCTACTTTTTTCCCCAAAAATCCTACCCTGAATAACTTTCGGGTTGTGTTTGATACAATAGCCTTTGGACGTTATTATCTTAACAGTATCTTTGTATCAGTTGTTACTACAGTAATTATAGTATTTACTAGCGCCTTAGCTGGATATGTCTTCTCAAAATTTAAGTTTTTTGCTGTCAATATAATGTTTATTTTAATTTTATCCACTCTTATGATACCCTTTCAGATGATTATGGTTCCTTTATATCTGGTAATAAGAGACCTAAGAGTTCTTGATAGTTATTGGGCTTTGATTCTGCCAGGATTAGTTAGCGCCTTTGGAATTTTTCTAATGAAACAATTCATAGAGACCATACCACGAGATTTGATTGATGCCGGTCGAATAGATGGATGCTCTGAATTCGGAATTTTTTTGAAAATTATCCTTCCTCTGGTTGTACCAGCTCTCGGCGCATTAGGAATTTTTACCTTTATGGCTGAATGGAATAGTTATTTATGGCCTTTAATAGTGATTGATGCGGACTCTCTAAGGACAATACCTTTAGGATTAGCAGCGTTGAGTACTCAACACGCCACGCGCCATAATTTAGTAATGGCTGGAGCCTCGCTTGCTGTCATTCCTGTAATAGTGGTAGTGATAATATTTCAACGTCATTTTGTTAAAGGTATTACTCTTACTGGATTAAAGACCTGAAAAAATCGATTTTGAAGGAAGGGAATCGGTAATTGATTGTCATGTTCATTTAATGTCAGAGAGTTTGGGAGGATGCGAAAGTGCAAAAGACATCCTAAAAGCTATGGATAAGGCTAGCATAGATAAAATTTTTTTGTTTTCTCCTCCCCCTGTAAAAATAGAGCTAAAAAGTCGATATTTGACTCACACAACAAGCCATGAGAAACAAAGAGAATCAATAGAGAGAGTGGTAAAAGTTATAGAAAAAAATCCGGAGCGCCTGACAATTTAAGAATGTTTTGGAAAAAGACGAAAGAATGTTCAGTGAGGAGATAGGACTTTCAAAGGGAGCTCAGGAAAAAATTATGGGAATAAATGCTATGAGACTACTTAAAGGTTGAAATATTAGTGGATACTTGAGAAAATTTTTAGCAGATGGTAGAGGTAGGAAAGACTATGGCTATCGACGTTCTGGACCACATTATCATTGGCGATAAAACATACCTCAGTCTAAAGGATAAGGGATCAATGTGAGTAATATACGTCACTGTAGGTATTTTACCTAAAGACTTCCTACTTACAAAAGTATAAATCTCTGTTGCTATGGAACCCGCCAATTTTTCCAGGAATATATAAGCCTTCTTTGGAGTAATGGTTTTTGCCAGGGCTGCTGCTATGAGTTTTATTATATCTCCAGATATAAATGGTACAGCGCCCATCATTAGTAGCTTGTAAATATTCCTTACCCCGGTAACCAGACTTAATTGGAGCAGCCCCGGTAAATAAACGAGAATAAAATTGGCAAAGAGCATGAGAGCGAGGATAGGGAAAAAACTTCTTGCTCTAATATACTTGTCAACAAAATGGCCCAGGAATAAAGCTGCCAGAATAAAGCCAATTAGATATCCTCCCGTAGGTCCCAAGAGGTAAGATACCC
Organism: Clostridia bacterium; assembly: GCA_030602435.1. Classification (GTDB taxonomy): domain Bacteria; phylum Aerophobota; class Aerophobia; order Aerophobales; family AE-B3A; genus JAUWRC01. The sequence goes on along the minus strand of JAUVZS010000045.1, from coordinate 2,751 downwards.
CACCATTCCAGCCAGCAAACCACCTTAGACCTGCCGCACCAGCTCCTACATAAAAAGCCTGACTAAGACCGCCGTACCATCTTCCAAGTAGTATCCCACTTAAAAGTACAGCAAATGTCTGAAGTGTGATGGGCACAGGAGTCCAGGGGAGTGGGACTCTAACCTGTGCTGCTAGCCCTGTAAAACAGGCTATACCCAGAACAAGAATAATTTTATAGACAAGACTCGCCTCATACCGCCATTTGAATAAACTGTACCTTATATCTTTATATCTGTTAACTACTGCTACTGCCATATCTTTGTCTCCTTCTAATTCGTTGTTCGTCGCTCGTTGTTCGTATCTCGTAGCCCCTCACCTTAATCCAAAGGGGAGAGGGAAAAAAGGGGACAGGCTACTTTATTGCCTTAATGTCTATGGCAATAATGTAGATCTTTTATGGATTAGAAAAAAATAGTCTGTCCCCTTTTTTCACGGAATAGACCCTACAATTCCATTGTGGATTCTGCATTCCACAATCTTTAGGAGATTGCCACGCCTGCTTTCAGCAGGCTCGCAATGACGATTTTCACCACCCGCCACTCTGCTTATAACTTACCACTTACCACTTATAACTTACAGCTTACGGTTTTTCTTTCTGAGCGAGAGCGATTATCTTTCGGGTAACTTCATCAGGGGCTCTCTCATAATGAGAAAACTTCTTGGCAAAGGTTCCTTCTCCCTGAGTTATAGAGCGAAGAGATGTAGAATAGCTATGGAGTTCAGCCAGGGGAACCTGCGCCTTTATCCTTTGTCTTCCTCCAAAAGGTTCTACTTCCAAAATTCGACCTCTGCGTGAATTCAGGTCCCCATTGGTCTCTCCCATAAATTCATCAGGAACCTCGACTTCCACCTCAGCAATTGGTTCCAGGAGGATAGGTTTAGCCTCCTGAAGTGCTTTTTTAACCCCCATAGAACCGGCAATTTGAAAAGCTATGTCAGAAGAATCTACGGGATGATAGGAGCCATCAAAAAGAGTAACCTCTATATCCACTACAGGACAAGAGGCTAAAATCCCTTTTTTTAAAGCCTTTCTAACTCCTTTTTCCACAGCAGGAATGTAGCGAGAAGGAACCGTTCCCCCTTAATTTTATCAACAAATCTGAATCCCTCTCCTCGCCCTAAAGGTTGGATACGAAGCCAGGTATCCCCATATTGTCCATGACCTCCTGTTTGCCTCTTGTATCTTCCCTGCGCCTCTGCAGATGTAGTAATAGTCTCCCGGTAAGGAACTTTTGGCTTGCTCGTCTCTACCTCCACATTGAACTCATTTTTTAAACGTTCTCTCATAATCTCCAGATGTACCTCACCTCTTCCGGAGAGGATAGTTTGCCCGGATTCCTTGTCCACCTCTACTTTAAGAAGAGGATCCACTTTGACCAATCTAGCCAGGACAGTGCTCATCTTTTGTTCGTCCTTCTGCCCTTTAGGTTTAAGAGCTATAGAGGTGGTAGGCTGAGAAAACTCCAAAGAAGGAAAAACCATTGGATTTTTCTTTGTGGAGAAAGTATCGCCTGTATCAGTATCCTTAAGTTTAACCACTGCTCCTATATCGCCGCTGGCTATCTGGGAAACCTCTTCCCGGGAACTGCCCTGCATCAGGTAAATCTGCCCAATTTTTTCCTCTCTTTTCTTTGTAGAATTATAGACACTGCTCCCCGAAGAAAGGATGCCTGAATAAACGCGGAACAGGCTCAACTCTCCTAAATGAGGCTCGGACAGAGTTTGGAAGATAAAAGCAGATAACCCCTTTTTCTCTCCTTCTTCGGAAAGAGGAGAAGGTAAAACATCCACTATGGTATCCAAAAGAAGATCTATCCCTATATCCTTAACGGCAGAACCGCATAGAAGGGGAACAAATGCACCTTTAACCATACTATTCTTTAATCCCTCTTTGATTTCGGACTGACTTAGCTCTTCTTCTCCCAGATATTTCTCGATGAGAGCATCATCTGTCTCTGCCGCGGTCTCCACCAGTCTCTTTCTTAACTCTTCTACTTTTCCCTGTAATTCTTGAGGAATCTGGACAGCTTTAACCTTGCCATCTTCATATATTTTTGCCTTTAGCCGGAGGAGATCAATTAGCCCATAGAAATCCCCATTTTGAGTCAAGGGAAGTTGTAAAGGCAAACAAGAAATAGTAAATTCATCCTCGATTTTTTTAACCAGCTGGGTAAAATCCAATTTTTCTTCATCTAATTTGTTGACAAATATTAAAGAGGGAATCTTCTCTTTAGCTGTGTATCGCCATACTCTTCTTGCTTCACTGCTTACTACCATTGAGGGAGAAATAACCAGTAGAGCTGTCTCCACAACTTTGAGGATAGGAATTATTTTTTCCACAAAGTCAGCAAAACCAGGGGCATCCAGAAGATTGATTTTATAATCTTGCCACATTAAATGAAGTAAGGAAGGATATATACTAAATCCTTTTCTTTTTTCTATGTCATCATAGTCAGAGACTGTATTCCCCTGCCTTACATTTCCCATTTTATTTATTATTTTTGCCTGATAGAGCATAGCCTCAGCCAAAGATGTTTTTCCCGTACCTTGTCCTCCTATTAAAGCTATATTCCGCAATTTTTCAGTAGAAAAAGCCATTATTTTATAACCTCCCCTAATTAGTCGCTAGTATTTAGTCGTTAGTATTTAGTAAAAAGACTTTCAAACAAACAACGAGATACTATACATCGTTTACTATTCATGTATTTCTT
>JAUVZS010000273.1:0-2678 GCA_030602435.1 Clostridia bacterium | reverse complement strand
ACGATTCACTCCATCACTTCCTAGCTAGCTCTCCCTGGGACGAGGAGAAGGTAAATAACCGAAGAATAGAGATAATCCAAAAGGATAATCGAACAAGATCCCGCCCTCATGGAGCCCTAGTAATTGATGGTGTTGCCTGTGAGAAATCAAATTTCCAGAAAATCTATGAGAAAGAGTAAAAACTCAAATTACCTTGGATACTTATTTCTCCTCATAGGATCCTTGTTCAACCGGAGGGGAAAAGACATAGACCAATCTCATAACTTCGTCTGAGGTATTATTAATACTGTGTCGAATTCCCGGAGGAATGTATACACAAATACCGGATTCTATAACTTCGGGTCTATCATTAAAATACATCTTTCCTTTACCAGTTAAGATATAAATAATCTCCTCCTGGCTGGGATGAACATGCCTTGGTGCATGTGTGTTGGGTGGAAAATCTGCTATACCAAAACACATATTTTTCGCCTTCCCAAAATTTCTAGGACCTATGATCATTTTGTGATCACGACCAGGAAGGTTCACCACCTTCACTTCTCTCTCGTGAATGGTATATCTTTGCATGGCAAAAGCCTCCTTAGGATGCAAACCCTCCATCTATAGGCCAGAGTGAACCAGTGATCCAGTCTGCTTTTTCAGAACAGAGAAAGGCTACTACCTCAGCGATATCGGCAGGAGAGCCAAATCTCTTTAAAGGGGTTCTTTCCAAAGTTTCTTCTTCTAGTTCAGGATTCTCTCTATAGTATTCTCTGTTGGAATCAGTCATAACAGTTCCTGGTAAAATTGCATTTACATTGATTTTATAAGGAGCAAGAGCAATAGCTAAAGATTTGGTTAACATATTTTCTCCCCCTTTAGAAGAGCAGTAGTGGACTTGGGTAGCAGAGCCTACTATACCTGAAATAGAGCTTATATTAACAATTTTTCCTCCCCCCTGTTCTTTCATAACTTCTGCCACGTACCTACAGCAAAGAAAAGCGCCTTTTAAATTTGTGCTTAAAACCCTGTCCCACATCTTTTCGGTAATATCAAAAAACTCTGCAAAAGGGCATATTCCAGCATTATTGACCAAGATATTTATTTGACTAAATTGATGTAGAGTTTTCTCAACCATTTGGATTACCTCGTCCTTGTTGGAAACATCGGCTTTAACAGGGATTGCCCTGCCTTGCTGATTTTCTATTTTTTCGACTACCTCCTGAGCACTTTTAGAGTCCTTGCAATAATTTACAGCTACAGATACCCCATATCTTCCTAGAGTCAAAGCAATCTCTCTTCCAATCCCTCTTGAAGCTCCTGTAACTATTCCTACTTTCCCCTCTAGCTTTAAATCCATATTTTCTATCATTAGAGTAACCTATGGTTGGTGTTAATTTATAAACAGTCCTCCATTCACATCGATGATTTCACCAGTGATAAATCCCGCTTTTTCCGAGGCTAAAAAAGACACAGCAAAGGCCACATCCTCGGGTTTCCCCAATCTTCCTAAAGGCGTCTGATTAATGACTTGCTGTCTTTGTTGTGGAGTAAAAACTTTACCCATACAGGTTTCAATTAAACTAGGAGCAACAGCATTCACAGTAATGTTAAAAGGAGCCAAATCTTTAGCTAAGGATTTAGTAAAGCCAAGAATTCCTGCCTTAGAAGAAGCATAAGCTACTCCTACATTTAAACCTCCACACTCACCAGCTACCGAAGAGATATTTATTATACGCCCATATCTTTGTTTTTTCATAAGGGGAATAGCAAATTTCGTGCAAATAAAGGTTCCCGTGAGGTTTATTTCAAGAACTTTTTGCCATAAATGAAGGTTTGTCTCTTCTATCCCTTCTTGAGATAAAATCCCTGCGTTGTTGACTAAAATATGAAGATTAGTAAATTCCTTTTCTATGACACTGACTATGTTCTTAACTTCTTTTTCTCTGGTAATATTTGCTTTTATAAAAGAAACTTTCGCTCCAGTTTTCCTTTGGATCTCCTGGCTTGCTTTTTGTCCTGCTTCCTCATCAATATCGTTAAGAATTACGTTTGCCCCTTCCTTTGCAAGAAATAAAGCTATAACCTTACCTATTCCTCTTGCTGCTCCAGTGATAAATGCTATTTTGTCTTTCATTGATTCCTTCTTGTTTTAACGAAGTGATTATATTTCATAAGGTTGATTTTCTATTACTCTTGGATCATGAGAGGGAAGAACGATATCAGCTGTTTCACGAATCCGTCTCATTGCATTGAAACATTCCTCTAGATTATAATTGAAACCTACCGGAATATCCTCCTTTATATTCCTATAGGTAAATACCACATCTCCGGTTAAGATGACTTTTTTATTATTATCTCCTTTTAACTCAATTCCTTGACTCCCGGGAGTATGTCCGCCGGTTCGAAATAATCTTATTCTTTTATCAACATAAACATCGCCATCTACCACTATAAGATTTTCCATAAAAAATTTAGTTAGTCTTTGGACTGTCTCTTTGTGCACATACTTCACAAACCAAGGATGAGGAGGATTGTTTACATAGTCCAGGGCTATTTGCTGAATATAAACCCTAGCTTGGGGAAAGTTGAATATTACAGGAGAAAGATGGTCAAAGTGAGTATGGGTAATTATAATACTATGAATTAGATCAGTCCTTATCCTAAGTTCCTTTAACTGGTTAAGAGGCATTTCCTCA
>JAUVZS010000259.1:0-2830 GCA_030602435.1 Clostridia bacterium | reverse complement strand
ACCAGAGAATAGTCAGTGTTCTTATAATACCATCTAGAGGTTTTCTCCAGATACTCCAGATCTTCATCTGTATATAAGGAGTATGTTTGTTCAACCCATTCTTTGGGGTCGAGTTTGCTCTCATCAATTGGCTCCTGCCTTATTATTGTATCAAAATAATATCCTCCTTTGGGCATCTTTCCGGATGGCGGAGCACTCCTGTCTCCTTTCGGATACTGAACAATATCTCCGTTTTCAAGCACATCATACTCAAAATTTCCTGAGATCAAAACCTCTGTGCCGTCAAACATTTTAAATGTTTTCCAATTTTCATTCCTGTATCCAAATAATGTTACAGGTAATTGGATACCATACGTATCTACTCCCAGCAATTGCTTGACCTCATCTTCAACTTCTGCCAGCATCTGAAAGGGATCATATACTTTAACCAATCCCTTTGATATACCCAGCGCATTTTTGAGTTTGGCGTAAATACTTGCCTGTATTCCTGTCACAAGTGTACTTCCCAAATCAAGGGGAATCCTATCGGCTTCTTGGTGATTGATAGCAAGTTTTACTCTTTCCCGGGAAATCATATCTTCTCCTCCTCTTTTTTATTATAATTACCCTAACTATTCATTATTATAGTTAAAAATCATTTACATTATAGAAGAATATCTTCATCTTATCAACCCCGCCTGCGGTTGAGAGAAGGCGCTGAAAAAGTACAATTTCGTCATTGCGGGCATAATACTCAAAAAGTGTTGCTGGTAGAAATTGCAAACGCATGATATTGCCGTGAGCTTGATTATTGTAAAAGAATATTATAAGATGCCCACGGCAGCTTTAATTGCTTGTTTTAGACACGAATACGCGGATGAGGTAGGAGCTCTTCTTGCTGCTTCTACCCTTCAGACTATACTATGGTTGCTCTTTTTATTATCTTTGGAAAGAATTTTGTAAGTGGAATCACCATGCGTTTGAAGTAAAAATGACCTAGCACAAAGCTAAAAAATCTATACTAAAATCAAAAATTAAGGAACCACAGATTGAGGAGAGGAGGAATATGCCTAAAACATCTTTAATAGAGGAAAGACTGCGGGAAAAAGCTAAGTGGGCGAGCAAAGAGCTCCAGGGATTAAGACAGTCCAAGGTTGAGGATATATTCACCAAAAGATACTACATAAGTCCGGAAGACCTACTTGTAACAAATTTTCTAAGATCCAGACCGCTGGCTGCCTTCAATCCAGGCGCATTTGAGAGGGATGGAAAGCTCTTTATCTTTCCCCGTCTCATTTTCGATTACTACAGCTATGTTTCAAGTATTGGAGTAGCTACAGTAAACATTGAAAAAGTGATTAATGGTGAAATAGAGAAACCGGTGAAGGTTAAAATCATCCTGTGGCCCGAGAAGATTTGGGAGTTTGGCCACGGCTGTGAGGATCCTCACTTTTTTCTCTTCGATAATACCATATATATGCTATATACGGGATCTAGGTGTCACCACGAGGATGATCATCTAGTTAGTAAATCTGTATTGGGATTCGCTGAATTGAATCCAATCTTTGAAATTAAGAGAAGGGGTTATTTTTCTATTACAAGAGGGAATGATAGCTTTATACCCTCAAATAAGGATAGTGCATTTATTGAGGTGAAGAAAGACAGGGCTACTATGTTGACCAGAGTATCTCTTGGTGACACAGCACTATGCTGGAGGGCAGAAGCGAATTTGAAAGACCTGACAATGTGTGAAGAGACCCTGAAGCCTGTGCTAGTACCAGAGAAATGGGAATATAAGGTTGGCTGGTCCACAAATACCGTCAAGCTATCCACGAATGAATATTTAGTAGGTTGGCATGGAGTACTAAAGGAAGACCTATCATATAGAAATGGGCTAGCTATCGTAGATGATAGTGGTGTACTCCTGGCTGTAAGTGACTATCTCTTAGCACCTAGAGGACTGGCGGAGAGTTATGGGGATAGACCTTTAGTTATCTTTGGTGATGGTCTGGTGAGGTACGGAGATTGCCTGATATGGATTGGCGGAGTAAGTGATTACTGCATAGGAATATTCATCACTGAGTTGAGCAAAGCATTAGAAAAGCTGAAGTGGATAAGATAATAGAATGATTGGCTAATGGCCGAGTTAACTTGACAAAATCTATCACTCTCATATTTTATAAGCGACATAAATCCCGTCAGAAAATTGGGATAGGTCTGGTTACAGCTAAAGTCTTTAATAGGGCAAGCAGGGGAAGTCTTTTCTAGCCAGATAGAGAGCAAGGGAGGAATAGAGATATAATGGCTAAGAATTTGGTTATTGTGGAGTCTCCCGCAAAGGCTAAGACCATAAATAAGTTTCTGGGTAAGAATTTTCAGGTTGAATCCTGTTATGGACATATAAAGGACCTGCCCAAAAAAAAACTGGGGATAGATATCGAAAATGAGTTTAAACCTACCTATCAGATAATTCCTGGTAAAAGAAAAATTATCAAGAAATTAAGGGACTTAAGCAAAACTATGGAACAGGTCTATTTGGCTACTGATTTAGATAGAGAAGGAGAAGCTATCGCCTGGCATCTTTCCCAGGAGCTTGAGCACACCAAGGGAGGAAGAATAGTCTTTAACCAGATAACAAGAGGGGCTGTGCAAAATGCTATAAAGAGTCCCAGCGATATCAATGTCAATAAAGTCGATGCTCAACAGGGACGAAGAGCACTGGATCGCCTGGTAGGATATAAGCTTTCCCCCCTTCTATGGGAAAAGGTGAAGAGAGGACTTTCCGCCGGAAGAGTCCAGTCGGTAGCAGTAAGACTTATTTGTGAACGAGAAAAAGAGATTGAGAAATTTG